>NZ_JBATWS010000281.1:0-6297 GCF_049672805.1 Parvibaculum sp. | reverse complement strand
GGAGAGTTTGGGCGCGGGGCGCGGATCATAGAGTTCAAGACCGCGCGGGCCGCCATGGGCCGGGCGCTCAATGATGAGTTCCCTTGCCGCCGCTTTCGCCCTTGCCGGAACGGGCTTTACCTCGCGTGTTTCATCATCCACCCATTGCACTTCCATGATGAAAGTGGCCGCAGGCTCACCCGATGCGGTGCTCACCATTTCCTCATAAACGGTGAGGCCGAAATCACGTACTTCAAGAATACCGGCACGGAGAAAGAAAGGTGCACCGGGACGCTGCTCGCGCAGATAGCGCACATGATGATCGCTCACCTGAAGGCGCGCGCCTTCATTGCGCGAGACGCGCGGACCAAGACCAAGCGCAAGGCCGAGCGCAGCAAGGCCGTGATCTGCCTTCTCCATATAGAACTGCACATTCATATGGCCCATCTGGTCACATTCCCAGGTCTGGACGCTGGAGCGGGCTACTTCAATCATCTCGCTCATTCTTGTGATTCCGTTTCTTGATGATGATTTTGTTCAGCGCAGGCGTTCTCTAATCTGATCAGGCAAGGGAACAGCCTTGCGCGTTGCCTTGTCAAAAAGCACTGCCGCGCCTTCCGCCGCACAGGCGGGTTCGCCCGTATCGCCGCTGAAAAGCCAGTGGCGATAGCGCAGGATCTTGCCTTCTGTCTTCAGAATTGCCGTGCGCACGAAAAGCGTTTCGCCTGCGCGCAGTTCACGGAAATAGGCGAGGCGCATTTCAACCGTCGCCGTGGCGAGGCCGCGCGCCGCCTGCTCATGGCGGCCAAGCCCCGCCTGCGCCCACATATGCCCCTGCGCATCGGAGAAGCGCGCCATAAAGAAGCGGGCATTCATGTGGTTATTGGTATCGCATTCCCATGTGTTTACCACGGAGCGGTTTGTCTCCAGCATGCCTTCGGCATCTGCCCGCGCAAGCGACACATCCCGCTCCATGGCTTCACGCGGCAGGGCTCGGGGTTCTGCTTCCGGCGGCAGCGATGTGCGCATGGTCTCGACGCGCGCCCGCACCTGATCCGGCCAGGCAGTTAGGCGGCGTGTTTCAAGGTTGAGGCACCCCGTATCCACGACAAAGGTTGCGGCGAGCCTGTCATCCAGCACTTCGCGCATTTCCTGATAGATGCGCATGGTCTTGTCGCGGATTTCGACGACGCCCGCGCGGATCGCAACAAGATCACTTGTGCGAAGCTCGCGGTGGAAACGGATGTGATGTTCCAGCGCAACATAGCCAAGCCCGGTTTCCGCCTGCGCAAGCGCAGCATGCCCCATCGCCACGCGCAGATTGAACGAACTGTCCGAACTCTTGGCGATGTAGTGCTGAATGTTCATATGGCCCATCTCGTCACATTCCTGCACCGAGACATAGCCGCGATAAGTGTCGATAAGGCCGCTCACGCGAGTTCTCTCACATGGCTTGCAAGCATTGCCCGCTCCTCATCCGTGAAGGGAACGGTCTTGCGCGCATCAAGGTCAAGCATCACGGCGATAACCTCGCCGGTGGCCACAGCCTCTCCCGTCTCCGCATCGAACATGTAATGGACGAAGGTGAGCGTCTTGCCTTCCACACGGGTAAGCGTGCTTTTTGCAATGAGCAGGGTGCCGGAGCGGACCTCGCGGAGATAGTTCAGCCGCAGTTCCAGCACCACTGTGCCGCGCCGCTTCGCCATCATGGCGGACTTGTTGAAGCCGATGGCCTGCCAGAGATGCCCCGCCCCATCGGAGAAACGCGCCATATAGAAGCGTGTGTTCATATGGCCGAAATCATCACACTCCCACGGCATCACCGCGCCGCGATAGATTTCAACGAAATCTGCCGCATCCTCCAGCCGCTTTGCCGGCAGGCGCGTTTCGCGCGGGACGCTGCGCGGTTCTGCGTGAGGCGGCAAGGGACCGAGAAGCGGAGCCGCACGCTCCTTCGCCTCCGCGCTCCACGGAATGAGCTTGCGGGTTTTGAGATCAAAATAACCTGACACGGCGACAATCGTTGCCGAGGTTTCGCCACTCGCGGAATTGAACAGCTCGTGAAATGTCACCACAGTCGTGTCGCGCATTTCGACAAGGCGCGTGCGCATGTTCATGATGTCGCCTGCGCGCAGTTCCCGCAGGAAGCGCACATGCTCCTCCAGCGCCACCACGGCGCGACCTTCATTGCGCACGACAGAAGGCGAAATGCCGAGCGCATCGCGCATATAGAAGCCGGCGTCCGATGCACGGGCCACATAGAATTGCACATTCATATGGCCGACTTCGTCACACTCCCAGGTGTTGACGGTGCCGCGAAACGTATCGAGATAATCGGTCATGGAACTTGTGATCCTGAACGCGAGGGGCAAAGCATAGGGGCCGGGACGGAGCTTGTCATGCCCCGACCAGCCCCCGCTTCACCCCGCAGCTTCGTCAGGCGACGGCGTTCTTCAGGAACTCATCGATCCGCTCATTGGCGGCGGCGGCCAGCGCGCCGGGGAAGGCAATGAAGCCATGCGCGCCGCCCGGATAGATGGCAAGCTCTGCCTTGTTGCCCGCCGCAATCCAGCGCGCATGCATGAAGAGGCTGTCATCTATCAGCGCATCGCGCGTGCCGATGGAGAAGAGCGCGGGCGGCATATCATGCAGACGGGCATAAAGCGGCGAGACATCCGGGTCACGCCGATCGATATGCGGCGGCAGGAAGGCCTCGCCGAATTTTTCAATGTCGATCGTGCGCAGGATAAGCCGTTCATCGCCGAAGGCGCGCTGGCTCGGCGTCATCGACATATCGAATGCACCGAATACGAGGTTCGCGCCACGGAAGCCCGTGAAGCCATGCCTGTCGCGCATGCGGAGAAGCGTGACGGCGGAGAGGTGGCCGCCCGCAGATTCACCACCAATGACGAGCGCGTCCGTTCCGAACTCCGCTTTCGCATTCTTGGCGAGCCAGACGGCTGCCGCCTCGCAGTCATCCGGGCCGGCCGGATAGGGATTTTCCGGCGCGAGGCGGTATTCAACGCTGACACAGGCAAGGCCCGCGCGATCCGCAATCCGCTCCAGCATCGGGTCCTGCTGGTCGGCCCCGCCCAGCACCCAGCCGCCGCCATGAATATGCAGATAAACGCCGCGCGGGCTTCCCTCCGGCGCGATGATGCGGAGCTTCACTTTGGTGCCCTTGCCATCAATCTCAATCTCCCGGGCGCGGGGGGATTTCGGTGCGAGGGGGAAAGCACCCTCACCCCTTGCGCGCTGCTCGCGAAAGGTTGCGACGCCAATGTCCCACCATTCCGGCAGTTCCTTCATGGCGTCGATGATGAGGTCATTGATGCCTTTGGTTTCCGCAGAAATGGCGTCCTCGGTGAAGAGCCTGGGGTCGAACGGGTTGCTGCCTGACATGGCCTTGCCTCTCCTGGCGATTCTTTTTGATTGCTTGAAGTAGAGCGGAAATTTCGAAATCCGTCTATCGGACACGCCATCCCCAATGGGCCGCACCGGCATCCATGCGGGCGGTGACTTCGAGCCTCAGATGACGGTTATGGACGGCGAGCGCTCCCTCAAAAAGAGCATTCCAGGCATCGAAGCAGGCAGGTGTTACCCCTTCCTTGTCCTTCATCATGCGCCATGTGCGGGTGGAGATTTCAGTGCCCTGAACTTCCGCCTCATCACCACCCGCAGCAAGGAGAGCGGCGAAATAGCGCGCAAAGGCTGTCGCATCATTTCCCTCAACGCCGATCAGGGCGGCGGTTGCGTCATAGCACTGCATGCCGATGAGACGGCCCGCCTCGCGCCCGAGCATTGACGCTTCATCCTCTCCGAACAGAGACACCGCGGCAGGCAGGATGGAGCGGATATATTGCACCGCGTAATTTCGCTTCGCCTTCACCATACGCTCTTCCGACCATTCGACATGGGGAAGTTTCGCAGGATCAACATCCGGCCCCTCCTCGCCGAAGCGGAAGCGCAGCCGCTCATCGGGAAGCAGCGGATGGTCTTCCTCGATAAAATAGCCTTCAAGACAGGGATCAATTTGCGTCGTGATGCGCGTACAGACGAAGCCGAGATTGGGATTGCCAAGCGACACACCGACCTGTGAATGAAAGCCGCGCATGAAGGCGATACTCACTTCATTCGGCACAGCACAGATCGCAGCCCCGTCCCATATCCAGCGGGGCGGCAGATAGCGCACCCAGGCTTTCCTGTCGCTTTCGGGAATGAATTCGCATTTCACGCCGCCAACGTGATTTGCGAGATAGATATACTGGGCGCAAGCCACCGCAGGCGGCAGATGAGAAAGGCCGAGGCTTTTCCAGCCTGCGAGAAATTTTTCCTCATGCTGCGCCCGAAAGGTGCGGAATGTCAGCTCTGTCGCCGCCCCTTCACCCTTGAAGACGACGGCGCGCAGGATGAGTCCTGTCAGAAAGCGCTGATGCAGATCGGCACTTGCGCGCCAAGCATTCAGTTCGCGCGATGCAGCCCCGGTCATGTCTCCTCCCCTTCAAATCTTTTGAAGGGGAGTTTAGCGATCAAACTGCCGCAGCGTAAGGCGGTGCGGGGTCGTATTGCATGCCGCGCTGCGTCGCGCGGGCATGTTCTTCGCCATGCATCTGGCCGAGCAGCCAGAGAGCCATGTCGATGCCTGCCGATACGCCCGCTGCCGTGACGAGATTGCCATCCCGCACATAGCGTACTTCTTCAAGAACGGCGCCCGCCCCGCCCTGCTCGCGCAGTGCATCAATGAAAGCCCAATGTGTCGTCACGCGCTTTCCTTCGGCAAGACCCGCGGCACAGAGAAGATAGGAGCCGGTGCAAACGCTCGTCACCCATTCGCAGGTGCCTGCAGTGCGCTTGATCCAGTAAACCAGCGCGGGATTGTTCACTTCACGGCGCGTGCCCTGACCGCCCGGTATCAGAAGCAGATCAAGCCGCGGCGCATCGGCGATGCTTACATGCGGCTCGACGACCATTGCCTTGGCGCAGGTGATCTTCTGCCCCGTCTCGCCAATCAGCAGCACATTGTCCCGCGTGTCCTCGCCCTTAAAGCCATACATCTCGTTCGACATGGTGAAGACTTCATAGGGGCCGACGAAATCGAGTTCTTCCACATCATCAAAAAGCAGAATGCCAATGTTGCGTGTGCGGGTCATGATGACCTCCCTAGAGGTGTGAGTGGTATGTCTGTTGTTCACGCCGCGATGTCTGGAAGCGTTCGCGGTAGCGGCCGGGTGTAACGCCGAGATGGCGGAGAAAGGCGCGGCGCATTCGCTCTGCCGCGCCGAAGCCGGAAGCGGCAGAAACAGCATCAAGCGAGGCATCGCCGCTTGCGAGGCGGCGGCAGGCTTCATCAAGCCTTGCGCGCTCCACGAATTGCGCAGGCGTGAAACCTGTCTCGGCAACGAAGTGCCGGGCGAAACTGCGCTCGCTCATATGGCAGCGCGCCGCAAGCTCCGGCACGGAATGCGTCTCGCTCGGATTTTCGATAATAAAGGCGCAGAGCTTTGCGAGGCGCTCATTGCCGACATGCTGCGCGGCAAGCTCTGCGGAAAATTGCGACTGACCGCCGGGGCGCATCAGATACATGACGTGATGGCGCGCAAGGGTGAGCGCCATTTCGCGCCCGAGATCCGCCTCGATCAGTGCCAGTGTAAGGTCCATGCCGGCGGTGACACCGGCACTCGTCCAGAACTTTCCATCGCGCACATAGATCGCATCTTCATCCACCTGCACCTTCGGAAGAAGCTGGCGCATGAGGGGCGCATAGGCCCAATGGGTTGCCGCTCGGCGACCATCGAGCAAACCCGCTGCTCCGAGGATGAAAGACCCCGTGCAAATCGACACGGTGCGCCGCGCATGCTTTGCGGCCTTTCGTACAAAAGCGATAAGCGTCTCATTCGTCATCGCCTCGCGCGACCCATTGCCGCCCGAAACGATGAATGTGTCGAGGCGCGCAAGTTCCTCTGCCCCCAGATCGACAAAAGCGCGGTCCGCCTGCAGCGTGAGGCCGCATGTGGTGTGGATGGCGCTGCGCTTCTCCGCGACAAGCTCGATCTTGTAGGCAGGCGTGCGCCCATCACCCTGCATCGCGGCGGAGAGAAGCTGGATCGGCCCGGCAATATCCAGAACCTGCGCACCCTCATAGGCGAGCATCACCACAGGACGCGGTGCGGCTGGCTGATGGGTTTTTTTGGGCGCGGGCTTTGACATGGGCATCAGCGTAAGCCTTGGCCTCATTGGCGGAAATGACAAAGAAGCAGCAATTTCCGCCAAGTTTCGCTGCCGAATCAGCCCGTAGCGATCTGGTAAGCCGCACTCAAC
>NZ_JBATWS010000280.1:0-2063 GCF_049672805.1 Parvibaculum sp. | reverse complement strand
CCCGCGAACCGGCTCCGCATTTTCTATAACAGCCTCTATGTCGTAAGCGACAAGGGCGAGATCGTCGAGACCTACGACAAGCATCATCTCGTGCCCTTTGGCGAATATGTGCCGCTGCGCCATCTGCTCGGGCGGCTCGGGCTGCGGCAGATCGTGCAGTTTCAGGGAAGTTTCGAGACCGGCCCCGGTCCGCGCACGCTGACGCGGCAGGGCTTGCCGCCCGTCAGTCCGCTCATCTGTTACGAGGTGATCTTTGCCGACGAAGTCGTCGCGCGCGGCGAGCGTCCGGCCTGGTTCGTCAACATCACCAATGATGCGTGGTTCGGTGCCTCTGCGGGCCCCTATCAGCATTTCTCTCAGGTGCGCCTGCGCGCCGTGGAGCAGGGGCTCCCGATAGCGCGCTCGGCGAATAGCGGCATTTCCGCCCTTGTCGATCCATATGGGCGGGTGCTGAAAAGCCTCCCGCTTGATCGGCAAGGCGTGATTGATGCGGTGCTTCCCGCGCCGCTTGCCCCGACGCTTTATGCCCGGCTTGGCGATCTTTTCCCGGCCCTTCTGATGGTGGTCACTTTCGCCGCCGCCTGGCATGGCCGCCGCTTGCCGAAAAGCACTGGCTGAGAAGCAGATTCCAGCCTCCGGGTTCTATCCAGATTGGGCCTTGGTTGGCCCATTACAGCCATTTCGCGGCGGACCCATGCTGCGTACCCTTACCAGAAGTTGTAGGATGCCCTGATTGCTACCAGCCGTGGAGACCGGCCCGTGACCCGGAAACTGCCAAATCCCGTAGATGTGCATGTCGGCGCGCGCGTCCGCATGCGCCGCATGCTGATCGGCATGAGCCAGGAAAAGCTCGGCGAGAGCCTCGGCCTCACCTTTCAGCAGGTCCAGAAATACGAAAAGGGCACGAACCGCATCGGCGCAAGCCGTCTCTATCAGATCGGCGCTGTGCTGGGGGTGCCGATCGAGTTTTTCTTCGCGGGGCTGGAGCGGGCGGAAGCGAGCGAGGAAGGGGCTGCAGAAGCCGGTTTCGACACGGAGCTTCTTTCAAGCGCCGAAGGCATTCAGCTCAACAGCGCCTTCTTTGCCATTACCGACCCGAAACTCCGCAAGCGCCTGCTTGATCTGATGAAGGCGCTGGCCGGCCTGCCGGAAGAGGGCGACCTCCCCTCCCCGGAAGAGAATTAGGGCATTACGGCGAACAATAAGGCGATATGCACTTATGTGCATATCTTTTTGCGCTCGCCTGTTGACCGGGAACCAGATACTTGCAAAAACCAAAGTCGTTGGCGCGGCAAGGATGCGCCCGGCATTTTGGGTGGTCCGACGGGGGACCATTCCGAAGAGGGCAAGCTCTTTCCGTTTTGCCAGCGACTACCGAATGTCGAAGGGCGATTCCGTCATTTCCGGCGCAACTTCATCCCACACCCATGAGGGAGAACAACTTGGCTAGGTCAAACTTCCTGTTCACGAGTGAATCGGTTTCCGAGGGACATCCCGACAAGGTGTGCGACAGGATTTCTGATGCTGTTGTCGATCTCTATCTCGCCGCGGACCCTTACGCGCGCGTGGCCTGCGAAACGCTGACGACGACGAACACCATCGTCCTCGCCGGTGAAGTGCGCGGCCCCGACAGCATCACCAAGGAAAAGATTGAAGAAACCGCGCGCAATGCGGTGAAGGCCATCGGCTATGAGCAGGAAGGCTTCCACTGGAAGAATGCGCGCTGCGAAGTGCTGCTTCATGCACAGTCCGCCGATATCGCGCAGGGCGTTGATGCAAGCGGCAACAAGGATGAAGGCGCTGGCGACCAGGGCATCATGTTCGGTTATGCCTGCAATGAAACCGATGTGCTGATGCCCGCCCCGATCATCTATTCGCACCGTATTCTGAAGCGCATGGCGGAAGACCGTCACGCGGGCAAGCGTCCGGAATTCGAGCCGGATGCAAAGAGCCAGGTGACGCTGCGCTATGAAAACGGCAAGCCGGTCGGTGTCACGTCCGTTGTCGTCTCGACGCAGCACAAGGAAGGCGTGAAGCAGGCCGATCTGCGCGAACTCGTGCGC
>NZ_JBATWS010000279.1:0-6554 GCF_049672805.1 Parvibaculum sp. | reverse complement strand
ACTTTCAGGCGCGCCGCATGAATGCGCGCTACCGGCCAAAGGGCGAGAAGAACACACGCTTCGTCCATACGCTGAATGGCTCCGGCCTCGCTGTGGGGCGGACGCTTGTTGCCATCATGGAAAATTACCAGCAGGAAGATGGCAGCATCGCCGTGCCGGATGTATTGAAGCCCTATATGGGCGGGCTGGAGGTTATCTCGCGCAATGGCTAGGGCAACCAAGAAGGGCTTGCGGATTCTCGTCACGAATGATGACGGGATTCACGCGCCGGGACTGAAGGTGCTGGAGCGGATCGCGCGCAAGCTTTCTTCCGATGTCTGGGTTATAGCGCCGGAGGATGAGCAGAGCGGATCTGCGCATTCATTGTCGCTCGCCAATCCGCTGCGTGTGCGCAAGCTCTCGACCTATAAATATGCGGTGAAGGGCACGCCTTCCGACTGCGTGCTGATGGCGGTGCGCCACATCATGAGGGACAGGCAGCCTGACCTCGTTCTGTCGGGCGTCAATCGCGGCCAGAACATTGCCGATGATGTGACGTATTCGGGCACCATCGCAGCCGCTATGGAGGGCACACAGCTCGGCATTCCCTCAATCGCGCTCAGCCAGGCTTTCGGCTTTGGCGGCAACACCAATGTGAAATGGGCGACCGCCGAGCATTTCGCGCCGGACATTCTGAAGCGGCTTGTCGCGGCAGGCTGGCCGGAGGAAGTGCTCATCAACATCAATTTCCCGGATGTGGTGCCTGCTTCCGTCACCGGTATTGAGGTGACGCGGCAGGGCAAGCGCGACCAGTCGCTGGTGCGGGTGGAAGAGCGGATCGATGCGCGCAACAATCCTTACTACTGGCTGGGCTTTGAGCGGATATTGAGCAATCCGCCGCAGGGCACTGATCTTCGGGCGATCTATGAGGGGCGTATCTCGGTGACACCGCTTCACATGGATCTCACCCACACACGCACATCAAAGGCGCTTGGTGAGGCGCTGGGCACGCTCGCCCGGCCGCGCAAGCCGCGTAAAAAAGGCTGACGGGTTCTCGTGAGCGAAACGGTCATGGACGAAATCGAGCACGAGAAGATCGAACTCATCATGGGCCTTCGGCGGCAGGGCATCCGCGACAAGCGGGTGCTGTCTGCCATCGAGCGGGTGCCGCGCGAGAAGTTCATTGCAGGCACCTTCCGCAAGCAGGCCTATGAGGATCACGCGCTGCCCATCGAATGCGGCCAGACGATCAGCCAGCCCTACATCGTCGCCTATATGACCGAGCAGTTGCATGTGGGGGAGCGGATGAAGGTGCTCGAAGTGGGCACGGGATCGGGCTATCAGGCGGCGGTGCTCGCGCGGCTGTGCCGCCGTGTCTATACGGTCGAGCGCTACCGGACGCTGCTCAATGATGCGCTTCAGCGATTCGATGATTTGCGCATTCACAACATCACCGCGCGGGTGGGCGATGGCGCAAAGGGCTGGCCGGAACAGGCACCTTTTGACCGGATTATCGTCACGGCCGCTGCGCCTGCCGTGCCGCAGATACTGGTAGATCAGTTGAAGGAAGGCGGCTTGATGGTTGTTCCTGTTGCGGTTTCTGGTGGCCGCGGGGAGCAGAAGCTGGTGCGGATCGAGCGGACGGCGGAAGGGGTGAGGCGGGAAGACCTTCTGCCTGTTCGTTTTGTGCCGCTGGTTGAGGGTGTTGCCAAGGAGTCCTGAACGGCGAATTCTGGCTTGATGGCGGCGGAGGCGGCGAGGCCCAGATGGGACGGAGCGGCATGAAATGGCGGGTGGCGAGGCAGGGGGCAGTGATCTCACTGACGCTTCTCGTGGCGGCGTGCGGTAGCAGCGAACGTCCCTGGTGGGATGAAAGCGGCGGTGGCCGTCGCTCAGCGGAGCCGGTGGCGCGCCCCGTTCAACCGGTGCAGCCCGGCAGCACCTATGTCGTCCGACGCGGCGATACGGTTTACAGCATTGCCCGCGCGCATGATGTGCCGGTCCGCTCGCTGATCGACAGCAATGGCCTGAGCGCGCCCTACCGGATCGAGGTCGGGCAGAAACTCACCATTCCCGCCGGTCGCTTCCATGTCGTGCAAAGGGGCGACACGGTTTACAGCATCTCGCGGCAATACAATGTCGATATGGCGTCCTTGACGAGTCTCAACCGGCTTCCGGCGCCCTATACGATCAAGGTCGGCGAGAAGCTGCAGGTGCCGTCCCAGCGGACGCAGAGCACCGCCAGTTCTTCGTCAACGAGCGGCGCTACAGGGGTACCGCTTGCCCGGCCTGTGGCCGGGGCGGCGGTTGCGACCACAACCACCACACCGTCAAAAGCGCCGACCGTGGCGAAAGACCCGCTGCCTGCGCCACCTGCTGCGGTGGGCGGATTCCAGTGGCCGGTACAGGGTCGCATCCTTTCGAGCTTCGGCCCCAAGGCGAACGGGCTTCACAATGACGGTGTGAACATTGCCGCGGAGATGGGCGCGCCGGTGAAGGCAGCGCAGAGCGGCGTAGTCGCCTATGCGGGCAATGAGCTGAAAGGCTATGGCAATCTGCTGCTCATCCGCCATGACAATGGCTGGATGACAGCCTATGCCCATAACAGCAAACTGCTTGTGCAGCGCGGTGACACGGTGGTTCGCGGGCAGACCATTGCAGAGGCGGGCAATTCCGGCAGCGTGGTCACGCCGCAGGTCCACTTCGAAATCCGCAAGGGTGCGAAGGCAGTCGATCCGAGCACGGTTATCGGCAGTATGTGAGGCCGCGCTCAGCCCAGCGTCTGGCCAAGGCGGCCCGCCAGATCCTGAATGAACTGCCATGCAACACGGCCTGAACGGGCGCCGCGCGTTGCCGACCATTCAAGAGCTTCGGCCACAAGCTGCTCATCATCGATCTTCAGCCCGTAATGGCGGACATAGCCCCGGATCATGTCGAGATAGTCGTCCTGGCTGCAATTATGGAAGCCAAGCCAGAGGCCGAAGCGGTCGGAGAGGGAGACTTTCTCTTCCACGGCTTCGGCCGGGTTGATGGCGGTGGACCGTTCATTCTCGATCATGTCGCGCGGCATGAGGTGGCGGCGGTTCGAGGTCGCGTAGAACAGCACGTTGCGCGGGCGGCCTTCGATGCCGCCTTCGAGAACGGCTTTCAGCGATTTGTAGCTGGTGTCGTCGTGATCGAAGGAAAGGTCATCGCAGAAAACGATGGCGCGGCGCTTCTCGTTGCGAAGCAGCGACATGAGGCGCGGCAGGCTTTCAATATCCTCGCGGTGGATTTCGATGAGGATGAGGCTGCCTGGCATTTCCGCATTCACGGCTGCATGGGCGGCCTTGACGAGCGAGCTTTTGCCCATGCCGCGCGCGCCCCAGAGCAGCGTGTTGTTCGCAGGGAGCCCCCTGGCGAAGCGGCGCGTATTGTCGAGCAGGATGTCTCGCACCCGGTCCACGCCCCGGATGAGCGAGAGATCGACCCGCGACACTTCCGGCACAGGGTCCGGCCGGCCCGTCTCCGCATTCCAGACAAAGGCATCGGCCGCATCGAAACCGCTGTCTGCGGGCTTCGGCGGAGAAAGCCGCTCAAGGGCCTCGGCGATGCGGGTGAGAAGGGAGGCGGTCTCGGGGGTGGTGCTCATGGCTCAGGCTTTGGAACAATGGGTGAAAAAGGGCTGGTTGCGGCACCGTAGCACCGGGGCGGGCAAGACGGAAAACTCTCTCCGCCCAAAAGACTAGCGCAAGACGTACAAGCCTTCGGCTTCGGTTTGCAAATGGCTTGGCGGCCGTTATAGTCCGGCGCAAATCAGCGATTTGCGGCTCCTGTGTCCAGGTATGGCCGCGCGACAGGCACCACAGGAGACCCATATGGGCGGCGGCAACGCAACGGAATTTCTGGTCCAGCTTTTTCCCTTCATCGCGCTTTTCGCGATCATGTATTTCCTGGTGCTGCGCCCGCAGCAGCGCCGCGTGAAGGCCCATCGCGAAATGGTGAATAATGTGCGCCGCGGCGATGTGGTGGTTACGGCGGGCGGCCTTATCGGCAAGGTGACCAAGGTCGATGATCTGGAAGTCTCCGTGGAAGTCGCCGAAAATGTGCGCGTCCGCGTGGTGAAGAGCACGCTGGCGGAAGTGCGCTCCAAGTCGGACCCTGTTCCGGCCAATACCAACACGCCTTCTTGAGCAGAAGACAAAGCCTCCGGGGAGGGGGAAGGGACCGGGATGCTTTATTTCGAACGCTGGAAGATGGTGCTGATCGCGCTGGTATGCGCGGCAGGGCTTGCCTATTCGCTTCCGAACTTCTTCCCCAAATCCTCGCTTGAGAATGTGCCCGACTGGCTGCCCAACAAGCAGGTCAATCTGGGTCTTGATCTGCGCGGCGGGTCCTATCTGCTGCTCGCCCTTGATACGAAGGGGCTTGAGCAGTCGCGTCTGCAGGATCTCGTTGGCGAAGTTCGCAATGCGCTGCGCGATGTGCGGGTGGGCTATACGGGCCTAGGCATCCAGAACGGTGCTGTCGTTGTCAGCATTTCGCGGCCGGAAGAAGTCGCCAAGGCGCGCGAGGCTGTTGAAGACCTTTCGAGCCTTGTTTCAGCAAGCCAGTTCTCGGCCTTGCCGGAAAGCGATCTGACGGTGTCTGTCACGGGGCAGCGCATTGAGGTGACTGTCACCGAGGCGGCGAAGCGCGCGCAGCTCCAGCAGGCGGTTGAGCAGTCGATTGAAGTGGTGCGGCGTCGTATCGACGAGCTTGGCACCACGGAGCCAGTCATCCAGCGCCAGGGCGCCGACCGCATTCTGGTGCAGGTGCCGGGCCTTGATGATCCGCAGCAGCTCAAGGAACTGCTTGGCCGCACCGCCAAGATGACCTTCCGCCTTGTCAGCAATGCCATGTCGGGCCAGCAAGCGCTCGCGACCCGCACGGTTCCGGCCGGCACGGAAATCCTTTATTCGGCGGATGAGCCCAAGGTTCCCTATCTCGTCGAACGGCGCGTGATGGTGGGCGGCGACCGGCTGCGCAGCGCAAGCCCCGGCTTTGACCAGCGCACGGGCGAGCCTGTTGTGAACTTCCGCTTCGACTCGATTGGCGGCCGCCAGTTCGGCGAAGTGACACGCGACAATGTCGGGCGGCCCTTCGCGATTGTGCTCGACAATGAAGTCATCAGTGCCCCGCGCATCAATGAGCCGATCATGGGTGGGCAGGGGCAGATCAGCGGCAACTTCACGGTCAAGGAGGCGGCCAACCTCGCGATCTTGCTGAACTCCGGCGCGCTGCCGGTGGATATTACCGTTCTTGAAGAGCGGACGGTTGGTCCGGGCCTTGGTGCGGACTCGATCCGCGCAGGCAGCATTGCCGCAGTCATCGGCTCGATCGCCGTCGTCATCTTCATGGTGGCGAGTTACGGGCTTTTCGGTGTCTTCGCGAATATCGCGCTGCTCATCAACGTGTTCCTGATCTTCGGTATCCTGTCGATGCTTCAGGCCACGCTGACACTGCCGGGCATTGCCGGTATCGTGCTCACAATCGGCACGGCGGTGGATGCGAACGTGCTCATTTACGAGCGCATCAGAGAAGAATTGCGAAGCGGGAAATCGGTCGTCGCGGCGCTGGAGGCGGGCTATAAGCGCGCCATGGCGCCGATTGTTGACGCGAACATCACCCACTTCATTACGGCTCTCGTTCTGTTCCAGCTTGGCGCGGGACCCGTTCGCGGTTTCGCGGTGACGCTCGCCATTGGCGTTGTCACCTCGGTCTTTACTGCGGTCACAGTGAACAGGCTTATCGTTGCGGTCTGGGCGCGTTATACGCGACCCAAGGCCCTCGTATTGTGACCCCGGGAGGAGCAGGAAATATGTGGCGGCTCAAGCTCGTTCCGGCGAATACGAATATCCCCTTCGTCAAATACCGGCATATCGCGGTTGGCCTGTCGGTCATCATCATCGTGGCGGCCACGGTGCTGATGTTCGTGCGCGGCTTCAACTTCGGAATCGACTTCACCGGCGGCACGTTGATGGAAGTGCAGACGGAAGGCCCGGCGGATCTGGCCAGCATGCGCAGTCGGCTCAACAATCTCGGGCTTGGTGAGGTTCAGCTACAGCGTTTTGGTGATGACACCAATGTTCTCATCCGCGTCGGTGTTCAGTCCGATCAGACGGAAGAGCGCGGCGGCCAGTATGTCGTCGATACGATCAAGGCCGAGCTTGGCAATGAGGTGGAGTATCGCCGCGTCGAAACGGTTGGGCCGCAGGTTTCCGGTGAACTGATCGGTTCGGCGACCCTTGCGGTCATCATCGCTGGGGGGGCGATGTTCGTTTATATCTGGTTCCGCTTCGAATGGCAGTTCGCGCTCGGTGCCGTGTTGTCGATCATCCATGACGTGATGGCGACGGTCCTGCTCTTCTCGTTGTTCCAGCTTGAGTTCAATCTGGCGACGATTGCAGCGCTTCTCACCATTGTCAGCTACTCGATCAACGATACCGTTGTCGTATTCGACCGCATGCGTGAGAACCTCCGCAAGTACAAGAAAATGGATCTTGCGGAACTCATCGACCTTTCAATTAACGAAACACTGGCACGCACCATCATGA
>NZ_JBATWS010000278.1:0-11463 GCF_049672805.1 Parvibaculum sp. | reverse complement strand
GTGTTGCGGGGCTGATGAATGCCTATCGCGCGGGCAATGTGAATCTGACGAATGCCGTGGGGGCAGGTATCGCCGATGACAAGGCGATCTATACCTATGTGCCTGAAATGGTGAAGTTCTATCTTGGCGAAACGCCGATCCTGAAGAACGTGCCGACCTGGCGCTGCAGCGAGAAGGATGATGCCGCCTATGTGCTCGACAATCTCGGCGAGCTTGTCGTGAAGGAAGTTCATGGTTCGGGCGGCTACGGCATGCTGGTGGGTCCAAAGGCCACGAAGGAAGAGATCGAGGCCTTTCGCTTGCGGGTGAAGGCGGCGCCGGAGAAATACATCGCGCAACCGACACTTGCGCTTTCCACCTGTCCGACGTTTGTCGATGAAGGTGTGGCACCGCGGCATGTCGATCTCAGGCCGTTTATTCTCTCGGGGCGGGAAATCCGCGTCGTGCCGGGTGGTCTTACCCGCGTTGCCATGCGTGAAGGATCGCTTGTCGTCAATTCGAGCCAGGGCGGCGGCACCAAGGACACATGGGTGCTGAAGGATTGAGGCGATGATGCTCTCGCGTACCGCAGACAGTCTCTACTGGATTGCCCGTTATATGGAGCGGGCGGAAAATCTCGCGCGTACCCTGCGCGTGACCGACCGCCTGTCGCTGATGCCGTCGGGTGCCGATTCAGATGGCAACGAATGGCACTCGACCGTCGTTGTGTCAGGCTGCGAGCAGGGCTTTTACGAAAAGTACGATGAGGCGACGCCGGAAAACGTCATCTCCTATCTTGCATTCGATGCCGAAAATCCCTCGAGCATCCGCACCTGCATCGAGACGGCAAGACGCAATGCGCGCGCGGTGCGCACGGCGCTCACGATCGAGCAATGGGAGTGCCTCAATTCAGCCTGGCTTGCGCTGCCCGGCTGGAACGAATCCCGCGTCAGAGGCAGCGGCCTTCACCGTTTTCTCGACTGGGTGAAGGATTGCTCGCTGCTCTTCACCGGCGGCACGGTTGCCACCATGCTGCGGCGTGACAGCTACTACTTCACGCGGCTCGGCACCTTCATCGAGCGAAGCGACAATACGGCGCGCATTCTCGACGTGAAATATCACGTGCTGTTGCCCGAACATGCCGAAGTCGGCGGCGGCATCGACTATTACCAATGGGCGTCCATCCTGCGGGCCGTTTCCGGATATCGCAGTTACAACGCTGTCTATCGCGAGGGCCTGAAGCCCTGGCTGATTGCCGAGTTCCTCATCATGCGCGAGGAGATGCCGCGCTCGCTCATCAGTTGCGCCGCAGAAATTAAGGAATGTCTCGACCGGTTGGGTGAGGAATACGGGCAGCGCCACGAATGTCACCGGATCGCGGGGCAGATTTATTCGCGGCTCAGATTCGGCAAGATCGAGGATGTCTTCCGGCAGGGGCTGCATGAGTTTCTGAGCGATCATATCGATCAGAACAACAGGCTCGGATTGGAGATCAGCAGAAGTTACCTTTTGGGATAGACTGCACCCATGCGAATCCGGATCAGCCAGCAAACAAGCTATCGCTACGCGGCCCCCGCCAATTATTCCATGCAGGTGCTGCGTGTGCGCCCCCGCGACAACGGGAGCCAGAAGGTTCTTTCCTGGAGCCTTTCCGCGCCTCACTTCGCCAATGTAACGCAGGGTGAAGACGCATTCGGCAATGCGCTCGACACGCTTTATGTCTCCAGCCTTCACAACGAAGTCACGCTGACCATTTCGGCGGAGGTCGAGACGGTCGATACGGGCGGGGTCCTGCACGGGGCGTATGAGCCGTTTGAGCCTGCCTTCTTTCTGCGCGAGACGCCGCTCACGGCGCCCGATCCTGCGATCGAGGCGCTGGCGGCTTCTGCTCTTGCGAGTTCGGATGGATCGCTGCTCGATCTTGCCCACAGGCTGATGGACAAGGTGCGCGATGCCGTCGATTACCGGATCGGCGAGACCCATCCCGAAACCACGGCTGCCGAAGCTCTCGCGCATGGATATGGGGTCTGTCAGGACCATGCCCATGTATTCATCGCGGCAGCGCGTCATGCGGGGCTGCCCGCGCGCTATGTCAGCGGTTATCTCTGGGACCCGCGCGATACGGAATATGAGGCTAGCCATGCATGGGCCGAGGTCTATATTGATGGCCTTGGCTGGGTCGGATTCGACGTCGCCAACCGTATCTGCCCGACGGATGCGCATGTCCGCGTCGCTTGCGGCCTCGATTATCTGGAGGCTGCTCCGGCGCGCGGGGTCCGGCGCGGCGGAGGCGTGGAAACGCTTGAAGTGCGTCTCAGGGTCGATGCCGGCGCCGCTCAGCAGTAAGGTGGCCGGTGCAAGGTGAGTAAGGACCGGGGGCAACCCGGCAATGTCTGGAGACTTCGATGACCTATTGCGTCGCGCTTCGGCTGGAAGCCGGCCTTGTCATGCTGGCGGACACGCGCACAAATGCAGGTGTCGACAATATTTCGACCTTTCGCAAACTGACCGTTATCGAACATCCCGGTGACCGGGTGATCGGGCTGATGACGGCGGGCAATCTTGCCGTCAGTCAGGCCGCGATCAACATGGCGACCGAGCAGGGCGTGCGGGTGCGCGGATCGGAAGAACCGGAAACGCTGCATACGGTGCCTACCATGGTTCGAGCCGCGCAGCTCATGGGCGAAGCCGTGCGCGAGGTTTACCGGATAGATGGTCCCTCGCTCGAAGCGCAGGCGGGGGATTTCAACGTCTCAATCCTGATGGGCGGACAGATCGGCAATGGCGAGATGCGCCTGTTCCAGATCTATTCGGCGGGCAACTATATCGAGGCGACCGAAGACACGCCCTATCTTCAGATCGGGGAGCACAAATATGGCAAGCCGATCATCGACCGGGCGCTCACCTATGACACCCCGCTAGGCGACGGGCTGAAGCTCGCGCTGATCTCGATGGATTCGACCATGCGGTCCAATCTTTCGGTCGGAATGCCCATTGATCTCATGGTCTATCGCCGCGGGTCGCTCAAGGTTGCGCTGCAGAAGCGCATCAAGGATGAGGACGAATATTTCAAGGGTTTGCGCCGTTCCTGGTCCGATGCGCTGACCCAGGCCTACCGCGCCATACCGGGGCCGGGCTGGGATTTCTAGAAAGCTTATCCCCGCCCCCTCCGGCCTGCTCCAGACTGTCCGCATCTTCATGCGGGTAAGGAGCAAGGCCTATGTCCATGATCGAGAGGAAAACGAGCTTCCAGCCGACAGGGGCGGCCGGATGGCCGATCTGTCTTATGCCTCACTGGCGCGGCGGTGCCCCCGTTCAGGCAAACTGGTGGCACAGGGAAGCCCTGCTGGCCAGTGATTTTCTGAAGGGGCGTTTCATGCGGGGCGGCACGGAAGTGGCGGCGGCGGAGCTGCTTGCCACCACGCGCGCCTCGAGCATCTCCCTGCCGGACAATAGGGGTGTCCTTCAGGCACTCGGCATCAACGCCCTGCCGCAGACGACGCGCGGGCTTTTCCCGAACGGGCAGGTCACGAACCTGATCCGCTACTCGGAAGACCTGACATTCAGCAACTGGACCAAGGATGCGGTGACACTTTCGCCGCTCCATTATCGCTACTTCACAAAGCTGGTCGAAACCGAGGCGAACACCGTTCACGGGCTGCGCACCTCTGCCTCCGGTTCGATTGCGGAAGGTGAGGTCAGGCGGGTGTCTATGGATGTAAAGGCCGCGGGGCGAAACTCCATCTCGATCGGTGGCTATAGTTCCTTCTCGGTAGGCTCGTCGCTCTATGTGAACCTAGACGATGGCAGCTTTACCGGAGGCACGAACGCGAAGGTGACACCGCTCGGAGACGGCATCTTTCGTATAGAAACGAGCGGGGTCGGAACCGCCAACGGGACCGCCTCCGTTTCCATTCGGTTCGGAGACGTAGGTAATTATTCATACGAAGGTGACGGCGAGTCCGGTGTTCTGATAGGCCGTGTACAGATGAATGCGGGGGATTATTTCCCTTTCTATGTGCCGACGACCAGCGCGGCGGCCACGACGCTCGCTTCCGACATTCGTACAATGCCGGGCGAACGCCCGTCTGATAGTGCCGCCGAACCCTTTCCCGGATGGGAAGCGGCAGGACTGGACAATGGCTTTACGGTGCTGATGGACCTCAACTGCGCCGATGTAGCGCCGGGTACGACACGATCCCCTGTGGGCCTCTATACTGTCAATAACAGCCGTTTCATCCGAATGGAGATCGCGTCTGGCACATGGCGTGTGCGCTCCTCACCCGCAGAAGGGGCCACCAATGTCAACATGCCCGGTGGCATAGCGGGCGGGCGCATCAGGGCAGCGGTGCGGTTTGCTGACGGGGTTCTGTCGGCAACACAGACGGGTGCTGCCTCGGTTGCATCGGCTTCGGCCATTGCCCCTGCGCCGTTCACGCGACTGTATGTCGGTAACAACGCCACACTGGCGGCACCGTGGAATGACTGGATTTACGGGCTGCAAATCTGCCCGCCGCTTTCCGATGTGGAGCTTCTTGACTGGGTGAACGCATGACAATGCACAGCTATGTCATCCGCGCCGAAAGCGAGGCCGCGCTGATCGCCTTGCTGGAGACGGCGCAGACCGGGAAAGCCCGTCCCTTCATCTTCGCGACAGAAGCGGGGAAAAGTGTCGATCCCGCCCGCATCACATTTCCGCGCCCTGAAGTCTTGGACGGGGATGAGGAGACATCGTCCGTGACGACGGGGTTCTGGGTTTGCGAAATTCGGCTTGATGCCGCCGATGCAGAGCTTGCCGCGCTTGCAGTCGCATAAAAAAGGGCGGCGCCTTGCGGTGCCGCCCTTCCACTTCGCTTGTCGGGGATCAGAAGTCGGAGAACTTCTTTCCCTCCGCGACGATCTTTTCCAGCAGCGCTGCGGGCTTGAAATCATCGCCCATCTTCGCCTGGAACTCTTTCATCTTGGCGAGCACCTTGTCCGCGCCCACCGTGTCGCCATAGAACATCGGGCCGCCGCGATAGACGGGGAAGCCGTAACCGTTGATCCAGACGATATCGATATCGGACGAGCGGATCGCCATGCCCTCTTCGAGGATCTTTGCGCCCTCGTTGATCATCGGATAGATGCAGCGTTCCAGAATTTCCTGATCGGAAATCTCACGGCGGTTGATGCCCTTCTTCGCGGCGAAGTCGAGAATGATCTTTTCCACGACAGGCGAGGGTTTCGCGTTGCGGTTCTCGTCATAGTCGTAATAGCCCGCGCCCGTCTTCTGGCCACGGCGATCCATTTCGCAGAGCACGTCACGGATCGTTTCGCCCTTCGACTTTTCCTTCGACCAGCCGATATCGAGGCCGGCAAGGTCCGACATGGCGAAGGGGCCCATTGGCAGGCCGAAGTCATAGAGAACGCGGTCCACATCCCACGGCATTGCGCCTTCCAGCACCAGCTTCTGCGCTTCGCGCTGACGCTGGGCGAGAATGCGGTTGCCGACGAAGCCGGGGCAGACGCCGACGAGCGCGGCAATCTTGCCGATCTTCTTGGCGATCTGCATGGAGGTCGCGATAACTTCCTTCGATGTCTTCTTTGCGCGGACGACTTCGAGCAGACGCATGACGTTTGCAGGCGAGAAGAAGTGGAGGCCGATCACGGCTTCCGGCCGCTTCACTGCGGTTGCAATCTCGTCAATATTGAGCGCGGAGGTGTTCGTGGCGAGGATCGCGCCCTGCTTCACAATGGCGTCGAGCTTCGCGAAGACTTCCTTCTTGATCTCCATATTCTCGAAGACGGCCTCGATGACGAGGTCGCTGTCGGCAAGCTCGTTCATGTCGAGCGTGCCTTTGAGAAGGCCCATGCGCTTCTCGACCTCTTCCATCGTGAAGCGGCCTTTCTTCGCAGAGTTCTCGTAGTTCTTGCGGATGGTCGCGATGCCCCGGTCGAGCGCTTCCTGCTTCGTCTCCACGATGGTGACGGGAATGCCGACATTGAGGAAGTTCATGGCGATGCCGCCGCCCATCGTACCGGCACCGATAATGCCGACCTTATTGACGGGGATGGTGGGCGTGTCGGCGGGCACATCCGGAATCTTCCAGACCTGACGCTCGGCAAAGAAGACATGGCGCTGCGCCGCAGACTGCGTACCCGTCACCAGTTCGCGGAAGAGCTTCTGCTCGACCTTGATACCTTCATCGAAAGGCAGGTTCACGGCTGCTTCGATGCACTGGATGTTGTATTCCGGCGCGAGGAAGCCACGGAACTTGCGGGCATTGGCCTTACGGAAATTCTCGAAGATTTCCGGCTTGCCGCGCGCTGCTTCCATCTTTTCGTTGAGATCGCGGATCTTCTTGAGAGGACGCTTTTCAGCGACGATCTTGTTGGCAAAGGCAACCGCGCCTTCGCGCAGCTTGCCTTCTTCCGCAAGCTCATCGACGAGGCCCATCTCAAGGCACTTCTTCGCGCCGACATGGGTGCCGCTCGTCACCATTTCGAGCGCCTTTTCTGCGCCGACGATGCGCGGCAGACGCTGCGTGCCGCCAGCGCCGGGGAGCAGGCCGAGATTGACTTCCGGCAGGCCGCATTTCGCGGAAGGAACAGCCACGCGGTAGTGGCAGGTCAGCGCCACTTCAAGGCCGCCGCCAAGCGCGGTGCCGTGAATGGCGGCGATGACGGGCTTCGGCGCATTTTCGATCATGGCCTGCGCGTCAAAGAGGCTCGGACCCTGCGGTGCCTTGCCGAATTCGGTGATGTCTGCGCCCGCAATGAAGGTGCGACCGTCGCAGATCAACACGATGGCGTTGACTTCCGGGTCGTCGATGGCCTGCTTGATGCCATTATTGATGCCCTCGCGCACCGGCGCGGAGAGCGCGTTCACAGGCGGTGAATTGAGAGTGAGGACGGCAACGCCGCCTTCCTTCTCAAGAGTGGTGACGTCGTTGATTTTTGTCATGGCGCTCCCTGTCTCCTGACGTTCTGGTCTTGTTGGCCGGGATTATAGCGGCGGAAGCCCCGCGCGCCAGACGGGCGCATGTGCAGGAGCGAAAGAGGTGCGGTCCGGTGCTGAACAGGGCGAGCCGCGCCCCTTGCCGCAACGGAATGCAGGTCTGTCGCCACACCGCGATGCGATGCGTAGAAAAACCACACTTCCGCTCATTATATATTTACGTCGGAGCGGGATTTTGCCGCAGCATTCGGCGCGCAGGGGTGGCAGATTTGTAGTCCTGCCGGGCGCGCATTAGATGTATGAAGATGACACTTGCGTCACTTCAGGCGGCATTCAGGAGGCCACTCAATGAGCGAGAGCCAGAAAAAAACATCAGGGCCGGACTTCACCCGTTCCAACGCCGAAATGGCGGCCAAATGGAAGATCGATGTCAATCGCGATCCGTGGTCGGTGCCGCTTGAGGATCTTGATCCCGCGCATGACGATCTTTTCGCGGCCAACAAGGCGCTTCCCTATTTCGAGCGGCTGCGGAAGGAAGACCCCGTTCATCTGAGCGAGAAGGGGCCTTATGGCCGCTATTGGTCGATCACGAAATATGAAGACATCATGTTCGTGGATACGAACCATCAGCTCTTCTCGTCCGACATGCGCAATGGCGGCATCCGGCTTGGTGGCCAGCGCATTGAGGGCGAGCCTGATCCGCTGACCTACCTGCCCATGTTCATCATGCAGGACCCGCCCCGGCACACAGAGCAGCGCAAGACCGTGCAGCCCATGTTCACGCCACAGAATCTTGCGGATCTCGAACCGCTGATCCGCGAGCGCGCAGGCCTCATTCTGGACGGGTTGCCGCGCGGCGAGACCTTCAATTGGGTGCGCGAAGTCTCCGTTGAACTTACCGGCCGCACGCTCGCCACGCTTTTCAACGTGCCGCAGGAAGATCGCCACAAGCTCATTCACTGGTCCGACACGGTGGAGCGCATCGGCGACCCGGAATATTTCGAGACGCCGCAGGATGCGTTTAAGGAACTGTGGACCTGCTATGAATATTTCGATGGTGTGTGGAAGGACCGGCTGAAGAATCCGGGCACCGACCTCATCTCGCTTCTCGCGCATAGCGAGGCGACGAAGAACATGCCGCCGAACGAATATCTCGGCAACATGCTGCTTCTCATCGTCGGCGGCAATGACACGACGCGCAACTCTATTTCGGGCGGTGTGCTCGCGCTCAACCAGCATCCGTCGGAATATCAGAAGCTGATCGACAATCCGGCGATCATTCCGAACATGGTGTCGGAAATCATCCGCTGGCAGAGCCCCGTTGCACATATGTGCCGCACGGCGATGGAAGATGTCGAAATTCGCGGCAAGACCATCAAGAAGTGGGACAAGGTTGCGATGTGGTACGTCTCGGGCAACCGCGACGAGGAAAAGATCAACCGCGCCAATGAATTTCTGATCGATCGGGAAAATGCGCGACAGCATCTCTCCTTCGGTTTCGGCATCCATCGCTGCATCGGCAATCGTGTCGGCGAGATGCAGCTTCGCATTCTCTGGGAAGAGATCATGAAGCGCTTCAGCCGCGTGGAAGTGGTGGGCGAGCCGAAATATCTCCGCTCGAACTTCATCCGTGGCATCACGGACCTGCCGGTGGTTGTCCACGGATAAACGGCCCTTCGACATGTGAAAG
Organism: Parvibaculum sp.; assembly: GCF_049672805.1. Classification (GTDB taxonomy): domain Bacteria; phylum Pseudomonadota; class Alphaproteobacteria; order Parvibaculales; family Parvibaculaceae; genus Parvibaculum. The sequence goes on along the minus strand of NZ_JBATWS010000278.1, from coordinate 2,857 downwards.
CCGCCCCGGGGCACCCCAGGGCGGCTTTTCGTTGGTTTGACTGACCTGTGCCGCTCCTTCGCGCCGAATTATCCGACGGCGATTTCCTTCCAGGACCCGTCGAACGGGTTTCTAGCCATCTCGAAGGGGCGATTCATGCCCATCAGAAATGGCTGCTCGACGAGCTTGAAAGAGCGTAGCGTCACGCTGGGTTTTCGCTGCCTGACCGGCTCGTTCATCTGTGTGCAGGGGCTCCGCGCGCCTGCACAAGCTGCCCCATTTTGCTCTGGCGCAGCCTTCCCCTGCCTGTGCTAGGTTGCCCGCACTGACATTCACCGAACGCAGGGAAGGGGCGCCTGTCGCCTCTCAGGACATTTGACGACCGTAGAGAAGAGCGCCGTCGGCGATATTGAAGCCATCCGCAAGGCTTTCGAAATGCGCGGCTATATCTGCAATGCGCATATCGCCACTTCCATCTTTCTGGCGGAGCAACTGCAAAAGCCGCTTCTCGTCGAAGGCCCGCCCGGCGTCGGCAAGACGGAGCTTGCAAAGGCGACGGCCGAGATGCTCGGCAAGCCGCTGATCCGTCTGCAATGCTATGAGGGGCTTGATGAAGCCAAGGCGCTCTATGAGTGGAAATATGGCAAGCAGCTTCTCTACACGCAGGTGCTGAAGGAGAAGCTCGGCGACCTCATGGTCGGCGCGAAGGGGCTGAAAGAGTCCATGGCGCGGCTGCATGATTTCGACGACACGTTTTTCTCTGAAGAATTTCTGGAGCCTCGTCCGCTTCTCAAGGCGCTGTGGGAGCCGGGCGGCGCGGTGCTGCTGATCGACGAGATCGACAAGTCGGATGACGAGTTCGAAGCCTTCCTGCTCGAGCTTCTGTCCGACTATCAGATTTCCGTGCCGGAGCTTGGCACTATCAAGGCGCGGACGACGCCGGTAGTGTTTCTCACCTCCAACAATACGCGCGAGATTGGCGATGCGCTGAAGCGGCGCTGCCTGCATCTCTATATTCCCTTCCCCGACAGCAGCCTTGAGCAGCGCATCATCGCGGCGCGCGTGCCGGAAATGGAAGAGCGGCTTCGCAAGCAGCTTGTTGCGTTTGTACAGGGCCTGCGTGCGCTCGACCTCAAGAAGCTGCCTGCCGTTAGCGAGACGATCGACTGGGCGCGGACGCTGGTTCTGCTTCATGCGCGCGAACTCGATGCCGATCTGGTTCGCAACACGCTCAATGTGTTGCTCAAGTTCCAGGACGATATCGAGAATGTCGATGGCGAGGTGAACGCGCTGGTGTCGAAGGCCGTTCAGGCAGGGTAGGGCGCGCATGAGCGAAGTCCTTGGCGATTTCATCCGCGCCCTGCGGGCGGCGGATATCCGCGTATCGACTTCGGAGTCGATTGATGCGGGCAATGTGATCGACCTTGTCGGCTTCGATGACCGGCTGACCCTGCGCGATGCGCTGTCGCAAGTGCTTGCGAAAAGCGATGATGAAAAGCGCGCCTTCGCGGATACCTTCGATTCCTTCTTTGCCTTCGACCAGTTCAAGAATCGTCCCGCCTCTGCGGTGCCGCCGTCCGATGAGGAGGGGGACCGCAACCAGGCCGAAATGGATGGCGGTGACGGTGAGGCGGGCGAGAGCGAGGAAGGCAGCGGCGGAGACAGCCAGCAGGCGGGCGGCTCTTCCACATCCGGCGGCGGCACGGGTGGCGAGCGGCAGGGTGAGGCATCGGCCCCGCGCACCGATCTTGTCTCGCTCCTCGAAAGGGGAGATCAGGCCGAGTTGCAGATGGCGCTTGCGGAAGCGGCGCGGCAGGTCAATCTCAACCGCATCCGCCTTTTCACCCAGCGCGGCATGTTCACGCGCCGCATCATGGAAGTGATGGGGCTTGATGGCCTCAATGACGAGATCGACCGGCGCGAGCGGGCGCAGGATGAAAAAGGGGCCGCGCGGCTGAGCGAAGCCCGAGACGAGTTGCGCGAACAGGTGCGCGACTATGTGGAAAAGCAGCTCGAAATCTTCACGGCAAATTCGGGCAGGCAGCTTCGCGAGGAAGTGCTTTCCAAGGTCCGCCTTTCCAATATTGATCGCTCCGACATGCGCATCATGCGCGAGCTTGTGCGGAAAATGGCAAAGCGGCTGATCGCGCTTCATTCGCGCCGCAAGAAGGTAGCGCGGCGCGGCACGCTGGATGTGCGCCGCACGATCCGCGCGAATATCGAATTTGACGGATTGCTGTTCCACACGATCTGGAAGCGCACGAAAGTTGACCGTCCGAGAGTGATGGCTGTGTGCGATGTGTCCGGCTCCGTGGCGCAGGTGTCGCGCTTCCTGCTGATGTTTCTCTACAGTCTTCAGGAAGTGCTGCCCAATGTGCGCAGCTTTGCCTTTTCGGGTGAGCTTGGAGAGACGACCGAGCTGTTCCAGCGCGAGAAGATCGAGCAGGCGCTTGCCTATGCGCTGCGTGATTTCGGCGGCGGCTCGACCGATTATGGCCGTGCGTTCGAAGACTTCGAGGCACTGGCGATGGATGATATCGACCATCGCACCACAGTGCTCATTCTCGGTGATGCGCGCTCCAATTATGGTGATCCTCGCGCCGACATATTGAAGAAGGTTCATGCCCGCGCGCGGCGCGTGATCTGGCTGAACCCGGAGCCGCGCTCCATGTGGAATTCGGGCGACAGCGAAATGCGCCGCCTAGCGCCCTATTGTGACCGGGCAATCACCTGCGCCTCGCTGAAGGATCTGGAGCGGGTCGTCTCCGACCTGCTGCGCAGCGCCGCCTGAGTCCTCCAGAAAACTCTCTGATTCCTCCTCAAGAGCCGTTCTCTTGCTAGGCAAGACAGGGCCATCTCGACTAGAATTGTGCCATTC
>NZ_JBATWS010000277.1:0-7682 GCF_049672805.1 Parvibaculum sp. | reverse complement strand
CACCCAGTCCAAGGCGAAGATGGTGGCTGAAATGTTCCGCCCGCCCTATGGCGCAAAGACGCGCAAGCTTCTGGCAGCGCAGATCAAGAAATAGGAGCGGCTGGCTCCAAAAAAGAAAGGCGGCTCGCAAGAGCCGCCTTTTTGTCTGGCCGGGCGCCCGATATCAGGCGTCTTCCGTAACCTCTTCGATCTCTTCTTCTTCGACTTCCTTCGCCGTCTTCTTCGGCAGCTTCACGGCACGAAGAATGAAGGCCGGGACATGATCGCCAAGACCGATCACCGGTGCGTCATCATGGTCACGGCCATGCTGGCGGCGATGGGGTTTTTCGTCGGATTTCTTGTCAGCCTTCGCTTCAGCCCTCGGCTGCTGCTTGCGAGGCTCAGGTTGCTTCGGCGCTTCTTCCTGCTCGGCAGGGCTCGCCTCGGCCGCTTCTGCGGAAGCAGGCTTTGTGCGATTGCGGCCACCGCGCCGTGAACGGCTGCGGCGTTCTTCTTTCTGTTCGCCTTCTTCAGCCGCGACCTCGGCCTCGGCCCCGGGGGCAGAAGCGTCTGATGTTTCTTCCGGCTCCGGCGCCTGCTCATCCTGGGGGATGGGGGAGCCAAGCATCTTTTCGATGGCGGCGAGATACTTCGCCTCATCGCGCGTCATCAGCGTATAGGCTGTGCCGCTCTTGCCCGCGCGGCCCGTGCGGCCGATGCGGTGAACATAGTCTTCCGCGTGGGTCGGTACGTCATAATTGAAGACGTGACTCACATCGGGAATATCGAGACCGCGCGCCGCCACATCGCTCGCAACAAGCAGGCGGATATCGCCCTTGCGGAATCCTTCCAGCGTCTTGGTTCGAACCGACTGATCAAGATCGCCGTGAATGGCGCCTGCGGAAAAACCGCTCTTGCGCAATGCGCGTTCAAGGCTCGCCACATCGCGCTTGCGATTGCAGAAGATGATGGCGTTCTTGACGTTCTCGGTTTCGATGATCTGCTCGAGCTTGTCGCGCTTCTTGTCCTTTGCCGTCTTCACCAGAACCTGACGGATCGTCGAATTGGCGGAGGAGGCGCGGGCAACCTCGATGCGTTCCGGATTGTGCAGGAACGTCTCGGTGAGGCGCTGGATTTCCGGCGGCATGGTCGCGGAGAAGAAAAGCGTCTGCCGCGTGAAGGGGAGTTTCTTGCAGATTTCTTCGATATCGGGAATGAACCCCATATCGAGCATCCGGTCGGCTTCGTCGATCACGAAAATCTGCACGCCGGTGAGCAGCACCTTGCCGCGTGCGCAGTGGTCGAGAAGGCGACCGGGCGTTGCGATCAGCACATCCACGCCCCGGTCCAGCTTCTTGTCCTGGTCGCCAAAGGAGACGCCGCCAATCAGCAGCGCCATGGAGAGCTTGTTGTATTTGCCGTAGGTCTCGAAATTCTCGGCCACCTGCGCAGCAAGTTCGCGGGTCGGCTCCAGAATGAGAGAACGGGGCATACGCGCCCTGGCACGCCCCCGCGAGAGCTTGTCGATCATCGGCAAGGTGAACGACGCAGTCTTGCCCGTGCCTGTCTGGGCAATGCCCAGAACGTCCCGTCCCGCCAGAACATGCGGAATGGCCTGAGCCTGAATAGGCGTGGGCGAGGTATAGCCGGATTCGCCAACAGCCTTAAGAATCTCCGGCGCGAGGCCGAGTTCGTCAAATGTCATATAAAGGGCCCTGTACACCTTGATTTCACTGCCCGCTTAGGCCCACCTTCAGGGCCGTGGACGAACCTGTCATTGCGATCACGACAGGGCCGGGCAGTCTTGCGCGTATTTTCGCGGTCGCGCCAATCCGCAGAGATTGGCGAGAAAATAGGGGCAATCGACAGTTTGTCAACCAAACCGGCACACGCCGTGCGGTTTTGTCGCCACAGTGACTGCAAAGGCGCAGGGAGCCTTGGCGACTGAAAGAGGTGATAACTGCCGGAAATCCGCGTCAGATATCCAGATCATGCGCGAAAGCGGCGCGCTCCTGAATGAACTGGAAGCGCAGTTCGGGCTTGTTGCCCATCAGCCGGTCGATCGCGCCAGCCGTTTCCTTCGCTTCGCTGTCCGGCACCGTCACTCGCAACAGCGTGCGCTTGCCGCGCGCCATGGTGGTTTCCTTGAGCTGTGCCGGCATCATCTCGCCCAGCCCCTTGAAGCGGCTGATCTCGATCTTGCCCTTGCCGGTGAACTCCTTTTTCAGAAGCTCGTCCTTATGGGCGTCATCGCGGGCATAAAGCGTCTTGCCGCCCTGCGTGATCTTGTAGAGCGGCGGCACGGCCATATAGAGATGCCCGCCGCGAATAAGCTCCGGCAACTCCCGGTAGAAGAAGGTGATGAGAAGCGAGGCGATATGCGCGCCGTCCACATCGGCGTCGGTCATGATGATGACCTTGTCATAGCGCAGATCTTCTTCGCGGTAGTGACTGCCGGTGCGCACACCCAGCGCAAGGATCAGATCGCCGATCTGCTGGTTCTGCGCCATCTTGGTGCCGCTCGCGCTGGCGACATTCAGGATCTTGCCCCTGAGCGGAAGCACTGCCTGGCTCGCCCGGTCGCGGGCCTGCTTTGCCGAGCCACCGGCGCTGTCACCTTCAACGATGAAGATTTCGGAGCCATCCGCCGCCGTCTGCGAGCAATCGGCGAGCTTGCCCGGCAGGCGCAGTTTCCGCGTCGCGGTTTTTCGCGCCACATCTTTTTCCTGCCTGCGCCGCAGCCGCTCATCCGCGCGATCAATCACCCAGTCGAGCAGCTTGTTTGCCTGTTGCGGGGCAGCGGTAAGCCAATGGTCGAAATGGTCGCCAATGGCTTTTTCGACCAGCTTTTGCGCTTCTGCGCTAGCCAGTTTTTCCTTTGTCTGCCCCTGAAACTCCGGCTCGCGAATGAAGACAGAGAGCATGGCGCCTGCCGTGCCAAGCACGTCATCTGCCTGAATCTGCGCGGCCTTCTTGTTGCCGACAAGCTCGCCATAGGACTTGAGTCCCTTGGTCAGCGCCGCGCGAAGCCCTGCTTCATGCGTGCCGCCTTCTGGTGTCGGAACAGTGTTGCAGTAGGAGTTGATGAAGCCGTCATTGCCGCCGAACCAGGCAATCGCCCATTCAACGGAACCATGACTGCCCGCTCGTGACACCTTGCCGATAAAGGGCTCGGCCGTCACCGTGTCGTAGCCCTCGAGCGATGCACGCAGATAATCGACCAGCCCGCCGGGGAAGTGCAGCACTTCGCTTGCCGGTGTCGGGTCTTTCTCGCCGATAAGCGAAGGCGCGCAGTTCCAGCGTATCTCGACGCCGCCGAAGAGATAGGCTTTGGAACGCGCCATCTTGTAAAGGCGCTTGGGAATGAAATGCGCGCCCTTGCCGAAGATGTCGGGATCGGGATGGAAGGAGATTTTCGTGCCGCGCCGGTTCTGCACGCGGCCCTTGTTTTCGAGCCTTGTCTTGGGTGTGCCGCGCTCATAGCTCTGCGTATAGAGCGTCTGATCGCGGGCTACTTCCACCTCGAAGCGGTCGGAAAGGGCATTCACTACCGAAATGCCGACGCCGTGAAGGCCGCCCGATGTTTCATAGGCCTTACCACCAAACTTGCCGCCGGAATGGAGCGTGGTGAGGATGACTTCGAGTGCCGACTTGTTCCTGAACTTCGGATGCGGGTCCACAGGAATGCCGCGGCCATTATCGGCAACGGTAAGGGTGCCGTCCTCGGAAAGCGTCACCTCGATCCAGTCCGCGTGACCCGCAACAGCCTCGTCCATCGAGTTATCGAGCACTTCGGCGAAGAGATGATGCAGCGCCTTCTCATCGGTGCCGCCAATATACATGCCCGGGCGCCGACGCACCGGCTCCAGCCCCTCCAGAACCTCGATGTCCTTGGCGGAGTAGCCATCGCCCTTGGCTGCGCTTGCCTTGCTCGTGCTTCTGGACGCGGTTTTGCGCGGCGCGGGCGCCGTGGGGGCGCTGGCGGCAGAAAACAGATCGTCGGTTTGGTCAGATTTGCTCGTCTTGCGGGCGGCCATAGAACTCGGAACTTCTTGGAAGGAGAATCAGTCAGGATTGTAGGGTGGGGCAGCGCGAGCGCCAATCACGCGGGGCGATTTGCCCCGAAGGCGGGATATGCCACATTTGCCCCCGTTTGTCGTGCAGGAGGAGAAGCCGATGTCCGTCACCATCTCGTCACCATTGACGCTGCCTTGCGGTGCCACACTGAAGAATCGCATTGCCAAGGGCGCCATGACCGAAGGGTTGGGGGACCGGCAGAACCGCGCGACCGAAGGCCATGTGCGGCTCTATCGCCGCTGGGCCGAGGGCGGGGCGGGGATGCTCCTCACCGGCAATGTGCAGGTGGACCGCCGCTATATGGAACGCCCCGGCAATGTGGCGATTGATGGCGAGCAGTCCCCCGAAGCGCTGGAAGCGCTCCGCGCCTATGCAAAGGCCGGCACGGTGAACGGCACGCATCTGTGGATGCAGATCAACCATGCCGGTCGGCAGACGCCCGCCCTTGTGAACAAGAACCCGGTCGGCCCATCCGACAAGGCACTCGATATGCCGGGTGCGCAGTTCGGAAAGCCCCGCGCCATGACGGGAAGCGAGATCGAAGACGTGATCCGGCGCTTTGCCCATGCCGCCCGCATCGCGCGGGAGACAGGCTTCACCGGCGTGCAGGTGCACGGCGCGCATGGTTATCTCATCTCCTCCTTCCTCTCGCCGGACGTAAACACACGCACCGACGAATGGGGCGGCAGTCTCGAGAATCGCGCCCGTCTGCTGCTTGAGATCGTGCGCGCGATCCGCGCCGCGGTGGGCGATGATTATCCCGTCTCGGTGAAGCTCAATTCGGCAGACTTCCAGCGCGGCGGTTTCAGCCATGAAGATGCAATCCGCGTGGCCGCATGGCTCAATGCGGAAAAGCTCGACCTGCTGGAAATCTCTGGCGGCACCTATGAGCAGCCGCGCCTTGTCGGTCTGGACGACATGACGCTTCATCCCGAGCGATCGGAAAAGCGCCGCGAAAGCACCATCGCACGCGAGGCCTATTTTCTCGAATATGCGAAGGATATTCGCGCCGCCACCACAATGCCGCTCATGGTAACGGGCGGCTTCCGCACGGTGGCGGGCATGAATGCGGCGCTCGCCAGCGCCACCATGGATGTGGTCGGCATTGCGCGCCCGCTCTGCGTTGACCCCGAAGCGGCAAACAAGCTTCTCAGCGGCGGGGCAACGGAAATCCCCGCCTATGAAAAGACGCTCCGCCTGGGGCCGGGCATTCTGGGCCCGCACAGCCCGATCAACTTTTTGAAGGCGCTGAACGGCTGGGGTCAGCAGGGCTGGTTCTGCCTTCAGATATTGCGCCTCGGCGCGGGCGAAAATCCTGACCCGAAAATGGGTGTCTTCTCCGCCTTCCGCAACTACGCGAAGAATGAGTCGAAAACCGCAGCCGCCTTGCAGCGTTAGGCAGACAAGTGGAAGCAACGGAAGCACACAAGATAGGTTTTGGCGGCAGGCAGATTGCCGGCTGGATATTAGGCCCGCTCTTCCTGCTGCTGCCGCTCTTGCTGCCCGCGCCGGAGGGGCTGGGCGAAGCGGGATGGCGCACAGTAGGCGTCGCAGCCCTGATGGCGACATGGTGGATCTGCGAGCCGATCCCCATTCCTGTGACCTCGCTTCTGCCCATGGTACTCTTTCCGCTACTCCACATCTTCACCATCGGCGAGACGACGGCACCCTACGCGAACCCCGTCATCTATCTCTTTCTTGGCGGTTTCCTGATCGCGCTCGCAATGGAGCGCTGGAAGCTGCATCTGCGCATCGCGCTGAATATCATTTCCCTTGTCGGCACAAAGCCCACCCGCATCGTCGGCGGCTTCATGATTGCAACGGCTGCCATCAGCATGTGGGTGTCGAACACCGCGACCGCGTTGATGATGCTGCCCATCGCGCTCTCCGTTGCGAACCTTGTCGAAGCGGAGGCGCATGACGAAAAATCCCGCGCCGAGGCAAAGACCTTCTCTCTCGTCTTGCTGCTTTCAGTCGCCTATAGCGCGACCATTGGCGCGCTCGGCACCATCATATCGACGCCGCCAAGCGTGATGCTCGCCGCTTTCGTCAGCCAGACCTACGGCTTTCAGATCGGCTTTGCGCAATGGATGATGGTCGGTATCCCCATGGTCATGCTTGGCATTCCGATTGCCTGGCTCCTGTTCACGCGCGTCATCTTCAAGGTGAGCAATGTCGAGGTGGCGAAGGTGGGCGAGAGTCTCGCGGAAGAGCGCAGTCGGCTCGGGCCGATTTCAAAGGCCGAACGTCTCGTCGCCATCATCTTTGCGATGACAGCGATTGCCTGGATCTTTCAACCTTTCCTCGCGCGCTTCGTGCCGCTGATTTCCGACACGGGCATCGCGCTCATGGCCGGGTTTCTGCTCTTTATCACGCCGGTTGATTTGCGGCGCGGCGAGTTCCTGATGAACTGGCAGACGGCAAAAAAGCTGCCCTGGGATGTGTTCCTGCTTTTCGGCGGCGGCCTCAGCCTTGCCGCCGCCATTGGCGCGCATGGCGTTGCCACATGGATCGGTACGATATTCGACGGGGCAGGCGGGGTTTCAACCTTCCTTCTCATCGTGATGGTGTCGGCCTTCATCCTCGCCGTGACCGAACTGAACAGCAACACGGCAACAGCGGCGACCTTCCTGCCGATCATTGGCGCGGTCGCTGTTTCGACCGGAGAAAACCCGCTACTGCTTCTCATCCCGACGGCGATGGCAGCCAACTGCACTTTCATGCTGCCTGTCGCCACACCTCCTAACGCAATTGCCTTTGGCAGCGGCAAGATACCTCTGCCGCAAATGGCGCGGGCAGGGGTGTGGTTCAACCTCACCTTCCTCGTGCTGATTGTGGTGGTGGTCTATGTGCTGGTGCCCGTCGCCTTCGGAATCGAGAAGGGCGTGCTGCCTGATTTCCCGAAGGGGCTCTAGCGAAAGGGGGGAGGGGCCAGGGGGGAGAGGAACACGACGCAACCCCGCTCTGACGGAAGCCCCGGTTTCCTGACAGGCGTTCCTCGCGGGGTTGCTATTGGATGTGCATCCTGCACTCGCCCGAACTCAAGAGCCGGGCTTGTCTCCACTGCCTTTTTGTCTGCGGGCTCAATCAATACGGCGCTGGCGTCAGTCTGTCTTCGCGCTTTTCCTGGCCTATAAGATTTGCTGACCGGCCGGACCTCTGAACGCCGCCAGAACCTGGCGATGTATCACTTGTCTTATGGTTCAATTTGTCTCGAACCGCGTCGGTGGAGTCATCTTTGTAAACCTCCTCCTTCATCAGACATGAGAAAATGCTACGCCAATGAGCAAAAAGGTCAACTGGAATAGGCATTTCCCGTAAACTCGCTTGTGTCAGTTCTGCTGACCAATTGTAAATCCGTACACGGAATAATGATCGGGGAGGAATGAATATGTGGCTGAGGCAGGTGGCGCTTGTAGCGCATGATCTGGGGCCGGTGGTGGAAGATCTGGGCGCCGTGCTCGGCTTGAAAGTTGCCTTTCGCGATCCGGGTGTTGGCGTTTTCGGCCTCGTCAATGCCGTCATGCCGCTGGGCGGAGAGTTTCTGGAAGTGGTGCAGCCGGTGAAGGATGACGCTTCTGCGCTCCGCTATCTCCATCGGCGTGGTGGGGATGCTGGTTACATGC
>NZ_JBATWS010000276.1:0-6280 GCF_049672805.1 Parvibaculum sp. | reverse complement strand
CATGGAAGGGGCTCGGCAGCTCATAGCGCACGCCAGCCACCGTCACCTGCTTCTCCTGCATGGCCTGCAGGAGCGCGGACTGCGTGCGCGGGCTTGCGCGGTTGATTTCGTCCGCCATCAGCAACTGGCAGAAAACCGGACCCTTGATGAAGCGGAAGCTGCGATGGCCCTGATCTGATTCTTCCAGCACTTCGGAGCCCAGAATATCGGCCGGCATCAGGTCCGGCGTGAACTGGACGCGCTTGTCATCCAGCCCCAGCACTTGCCCCATCGTGTGGACGAGCAGCGTTTTCGCCAGACCCGGCACGCCCACAAGAAGCGCATGGCCGCCTGCCAGCACCGTTACCAGCGTCTGATCGATGACGGATTCCTGCCCGAAAATCACCTCACCAAGCGCTTCGCGCGCATTGGCAATCTTGGCGCCCGTTTCCTCGATTTCCCGGACGGCAGCGCCGTCGGCTTCACTGACTGTCTGCATTGACCTACATATTGGGGAGGGGCGGAGTTCGGCTCCGCCGCCGTGCCACATCCCTGTTTCGTGTCGCGCCGCCATTGGCGCGGGCCTTAGTGACGATAATATGGCCGGATTCAGGGGTCTGGGCCACGAAATCGCTGTTCTGCTTTGCAAGAGGAGATGAATTATGGCCGCCGTGACCGGAAAGACAGCCGCAAAAGCGGAAAAGACCGGCGCGGGCGATGCGCCGGGCGGACTGAAAGGCCTTGCTGCCGCCGAGGAGGCGGGCAAGAAGGCACGCGGGCTTCCCCCGGTCCATCTCTGGAATCCGGAGTTTTGTGGCGATCTCGATATGCGCATCGCCCGGGATGGCACCTGGTTCTATATGGGCACCCCCATCGGCCGCGAGCGGCTGGTGCGGCTGTTTTCGACCATCCTCCGCCATGATGAGGACGGGAAATATTATCTCGTCACGCCGGTCGAGAAGGTTGGCATCAAGGTGGATGATGCGCCTTTCGTGGCCGTCGCCATGAAGGTGGAAGGCGAGGGGCGCGATCAGGTGCTGACCTTCACCACCAATGTCGGAGACGAAACGGTAGCAGGCCCCGACCATCCGCTGCACTTCGAATTCGACAGGGAGACGGGCGAGCCCGCCCCTTACGTTCATGTCCGCGCAAGGCTTGATGCTCTCATCAACCGCGCGACCTTCTATGACCTCGTGGAGCTTGGCACCGAGGAAGAGCATGAGGGCCGTAAATGGTTCGGTGTCTGGTCCGGCGGTGTATTTTTCCCTTTCCAGCCTGCCGATGAAGTGGCGTTTTGATGGAGCGCCACGCGCGGGGAGCTGACCGGTCACTATGAAAAACTATCGCGATCTCATTCTGTCCCGCACAGACCGGGAGCCGCCGCCGCTTGCGGCACTTCTCGCCGCAAACGGGCTGCCGGGCCTGCGCGGGGACCATGACCTCAATCCGCCCGCAAGAGAAACATCGGAAACGAATGTCTGGGTGGAGCCGGAGGATCGTGTGTCGCTGCGCGCGGCTGCCGTGCTGGTCGGCGTGGTCGAGCATCATCATGGGCCGCATGTGCTGCTGACGCGGCGGGCCGATCATCTGGGAACACATTCGGGCCAGGTCGCCTTTCCGGGCGGCAAGATCGATCCGGGCGAAACGCCTGCCGAGGCCGCCATACGCGAGGCGGAGGAGGAGGTGGGGCTGGACCCCGCCCATGTGGAAGTGGTCGGCTATCTTGACCCCTACGAGACGGGAACCGGCTTTCGCATTCTTCCGGTGGTTGCGTTTGTCCGGCCGGGCTTCACCCTCGCCATTTCACCTGATGAAGTGGCGGAGGCTTTCGAAGTCCCGCTTGCCTTCCTTATGGACCCGAGGAATCACGAGCGCCACAACGTCATGTGGCGGGGAAAACGGCGGGAATATTACGCCATGCCCTATAACGGCCATTACATATGGGGCGCGACGGCAGGTATGCTGAAAAACATGTATGATCGGCTTTATGGCGACTGAATGCCTCATGGGTGCGCCATGAGACACGCCGTAATAATAGTGCCCCTGGTGTCGAGAGTAGTGAGGAACGTTCATCAATGAGCGCCGAAAAAGAACTGGCCAGCGCCGCATGGCTCAACGAACCCGGCACAAAAGCCGTGATGGAAGCGCTTCTCGCAGATGGCGGCGCTGCGCGTTTCGTCGGCGGCTGTGTGCGCAATGCCCTGATGCGCGTTCCTGTCACGGATGTGGACATCGCCACGACTCATACGCCTGAAAAGGCTCAGGCGCTGCTGGAGGCGAAGGGAATCAAGGTCGTGCCGACCGGGCTAAAGCATGGCACCATCACTGCCGTCACCGCGACGCGTCATTTTGAAATCACCACGCTGCGCGTCGATGTGGCGACAGATGGCCGCCGTGCTGATGTTGCCTTCACGCAGGACTGGGAAGCCGATGCCGCGCGGCGCGACTTCACCATGAACGCGCTTTACTGCGATGCGGATGGCACCGTTCATGACCCGCTGGGCGGGCGCGAGGATGTCGAGGCGCGTCGCGTTCGCTTTATTGGCGATGCGCATCAGCGCATTGAGGAAGATTATCTCCGTATCCTGCGTTTCTTCCGCTTTCATGCCTATTACGGCAAGGGAGAGCCGGACAGTGCCGGTCTTCGCGCCTGCGCGGAAAAGCGCGAGGGGTTGCGCCAGCTTTCGGGTGAGCGCGTGCGGGACGAGCTTCTGAAAATCGCAACGGCGGATGCCGCAGGCGCTGCCTTCCGCCAGATGGCAGCGGCGGGCATCCTCGCCATCGTTCTGCCGGAAGCAAGCCGCCTCGACCGCCTCGAACGCCTCGTTGAAATCGAAACGCAACAGCTCTTCCTGATGGGGCCTGATCCGCTTCTGCGTCTTGCGGCCATGGTTGATCTCGATGCAGCGGGTGTCGTCTCGCTTGCGGAGCGCCTGAAGCTCTCCAACAAGGACAAGGAGCGGCTGACCGGCATTTTCACCGACAAGACGAAGATCGTCTGCTACCTCTCCATGCGCGAAGTGCGCCGCGCGCTCTATCTGATGGGCCGCCAGCTTTTCCGCGACCGTGTGACGCTCGGCTGGGCAGACGAACGCCCTGGGCGCAATGCCTTCCAGTGGCGCGCGCTGCTTGCACTGGCTGATAGCTGGCAAAAGCCGGAACTGATGCTCACCGGCGAGATGATAAAGGCTGCCGGTGTTCCCGAAGGCCCGGAAATCGGCCGTGTGCGGAGGGAAGTCGAGGAATGGTGGATCGACAGCGATTTCATCGATGACGAATTCTCGATCATCGAGCGCCTGAAGGCGATTGTGCAGGCAACCATCTACTAGGCGCGAGGAGGGGGCATGATCCGCAAGGCTCTTTTGGCGGCTCTTGTCGCGCTTCCTCTTGCGTCCTGCGGGAATGAAGAGGCGGGCGGAGATACGGCGTCCGCCATCTCCGCTTTTTACGACATCGTGCTGAGCGAGCGGCAGGGCGGTGTACCAGACATGGAAATGCGCACCCGTCTGCGTCCCGTCATATCGCCGGAACTCGACAGGCTGCTTGGGCAGGCCGCAGAAGCCGAACGTCGCCACACCATACGCACGAATAATTCGGAGCCGCCCTACCTGCAGGGCGATATCTTCTCCTCGCTCTTCGAAGGGGCAACCGCCTATAAGCCCGGTGCCTGCACAACCGAACGCGACGAGACACTCGCCTGCACCGTGTTGCTTTCCCATGAAAGCGAAGGTGAGGTGTTTGAGTGGGAGGATCGTGTTCTGCTCACACTTTCCGCCAATGATGCGGGCACCTTTCTCGTTGATGACATTGCCTATGGCGGGGACTGGGACTTTGCCTCTCGCGGCACGCTGAAAGCCTCGCTGCGCGCGGTCATCGCGCAAGAGGAATAGCTGCCACGGGCTGCGACATAATTCCCCTGCGACATTTGTGGGCATGTTCCACGCGCGTCCCGCAGCCTAGCGTCTTGCCATGCGCGACACACTTATCAAGCGGTACGGGGTTGCCGTGCCGCGTTACACGTCCTATCCGACAGCACCGCATTTCTCCCCTGCGGTGAGTGGCGAGACTTATGCAGGCTGGCTCGGCGCGCTTGATCCTGCTGCACCCCTCTCGCTCTATCTCCACATCGCCTATTGCGCCGAGATGTGCTGGTTCTGCGGCTGCCACACAAAGGCAACGCGGAAATACGCGCCGGTGGCCGACTATCTCGACGCGCTGCTTGCCGAGGCGGACCTTGTAGCGAGGCATCTGCCCGCGCGCATGGGTGTCGAGCATATCCATCTCGGTGGCGGCAGCCCGACCCTGCTGACGCCGGATGATTTCGCCCGTACGCTGGCGACGCTGCGGCGCCATTTTGATTTGCTGCCAGGCGCAGAAATCGCTGTCGAGCTTGATCCGCGCACGGCGGATGAAGCCTATGTCGCCGCCATGGCGGAAGCGGGGGTGACGCGCGCTTCCATCGGCGTGCAGGATTTCGAGCCGCGTGTGCAGCACGCGATCAACCGCATTCAGCCCTATGATGTCACGGCGCGCGTGATCCACTGGCTGCGCGCACATGGCATCACCGCCATCAATATGGATCTCTGCTACGGCCTGCCATATCAGACGGTCGATACGCTTCTTGCGACCGTGGACAAGGCAGCCGAGCTTGCTCCCGCTCGCATCGCGCTTTTCGGTTATGCGCATGTGCCCTGGATGAAGCCGCATCAGAAGCTCATCCCGGAAGAGTCTCTCCCCGGCCTTTCCGAACGCTGGGCGCAATGTGAGGCTGCGGCCGCACGGCTTGTCGAGCATGGCTATGTCCCGGTCGGCCTCGACCATTTCGCGCTGCCGGATGATGCCATGGCAAAGGCGCAGGCAGCGGGGAAGCTCCATCGCAATTTTCAGGGTTACACGACCGACAAGGCCCCCGTTCTGATCGGCCTTGGCGCGTCTGCCATCGGCGCCCTGCCGCAAGGCTATGTCGCAAATGAACTCGCGATTGATCGTTACAAGGCCACTGTGCGCGAAGGTCGCCTGTCAATCACGCGCGGCATCGCCCTCTGCGACGAAGATCGTCTGCGCCGCGCCATCATCGAGCGGCTGATGTGCGACATGAGCGTCGATCTCGACGATATCGCGCGGCTCTATGAAACGGATACCGGAGCCTTCACCGAAGAACTCGAAGCCCTCGCCCCGCTGGAAGCAGACGGCATCGTGAAACGCGAAGGCCACCGCCTCCAGATGACAGAAGAAGGCCGCCCCCTCGTCCGCGCCGTCTGCGCGGTATTCGACATCTACCTCGCCAGAGGCACGGCGCGGCATTCGGTGGCGGTCTGAATGTCAGAACCATCCTCCCGCAAAGGGAGGGTGGATGTCAGACAAACATCTCGATCCCTCACGGCCACTTCACCGTCGGTGGCATGGACGACAGGATCGAGTTCACATTCCCGCCCGTTTTCAGGCCGAACACCGTGCCGCGATCATAGAGCAGGTTGAACTCCACATAGCGGCCACGGCGGATGAGCTGTTCTTCGCGCTCTTCTTCCGTCCACGGTTCATTCATGTGGCGGCGCACGAGTTCCGGGTAGATTTCAAGAAAAGCGCGGCCCACATCCTGCGTGAAGGCGAAATCGGAGTCCCAGTCGCCGCTGTTCAGATGGTCATAAAAAATCCCGCCCGTGCCGCGCGGTTCATTGCGGTGGGGCAGGAAGAAATATTCATCGCACCATTTCTTGAAGCGCGGATAATAGTCCGCATCATGCTTGTCGCAGGCGCGCTTGTAGGCGGCGTGAAAATCAACCGTATCGGGATGATCGGCGCGCCGCTGCACATCAAGCACGGGCGTGAGATCGCCGCCGCCGCCAAACCAGCTCTTCGTCGTATAGACATGCCGCGTATTCATATGCACGGCCGGCACGCGCGGGTTCTGCATATGGGCAATAAGGGAAATGCCGCTCGCCCAGAAGCGCGGGTCTTCTTCCGCGCCCTGCATCTGCTTGCGGAAATCCTCCGAGAACTCGCCATAGACCGTCGAGATATGCACACCAACCTTTTCGAAGACACGGCCATGCATGATCGACATTTCGCCGCCGCCTTCCTCCTGCGTGCCGTCGCCCCGCTTCCACAGCGTGCGGACGAAGCGCCCGGCGGGCCTGTCCGCGAAGTGGCCGGTCAGCTCATCTTCCAGCTTCTCGAATTCGGCGCAGATCAGGTCACGCAATTCGCGGAACCAGGCCTCGGCCCGGGCCTTTCGCTCAGCGATCGTCTTGTCGTCGGTCATGGTCATTTCTTCTTGCTGGATTTCACCACGCCCTTACTT
>NZ_JBATWS010000275.1:0-5739 GCF_049672805.1 Parvibaculum sp. | reverse complement strand
CCTGAGAGAAATGCTGATAGGGGCCCGCAGAGGCACCGAACCACGCATCATTGGTGATATTGACGAACCATGCCGGCCGCTCTCCCCGCGCGACGACTTCATCGGCGAAGATCACCTCGTAACAGATGAGCGGGCTGACCGGGGGCAAGCCCCGCCGCGTCAGCGTGCGCGGGCCGGGGCCAGTCTCAAAGCTCCCCTGAAACTGCACGATCTGCCGCAGCCCAAGCCGCCCGAGCAGATGGCGCAGCGGCACATATTCCCCGAAGGGCACGAGATGATGCTTGTCGTAAGTCTCGACGATCTCGCCCTTGTCGCTTACGACATAGAGGCTGTTATAGAAAATGCGGAGCCGGTTCGCGGGGCCATCAGGCTCCGGTTCGCCGCGATTTGATCCGACAATGAGATGCCCGCCTTCCGGCAACATGCGGCCGATCGCACCCAGCACATAAGGCTCGCGCGCGAGCAGCACGGGCACGGCATTTTCCGGCCAGACAACAAGAGTGCCGGGGCGAAGCCCTTCGGGCCGTTCCGCTGTCGGCTCGGCGGACATGCGCAGCAACTGGCCGATGACGGTGAGGAGACGTTCCTCGCTGTCCCAGTTTTTCACGAAGGGCGTATTCGGATGAACGATGCGGATTTCCGTGCCGCCCGTCAGATCCATCTGCGCCGATGAAAGACGCGCCGAACCGCCGATCCAGATGAGCGCAAGTCCTGCCAGCGCAATCGCGGGGGCAGCGAATATTTCCCGGTCGAGGCGATGCGCAACGGAAGCACCGCGCGGATCAAAGGTGGCGATTGCGCCTGTGATGAGGAGCGCGATGAAGGAAAGACCATAGGCACCGACAAGGGCTGCCGCCTGCATCAGCGCGTCCGATGAAGCAGCAAGGCTTTCGCCGATCAGGTTCCATGGAAAGCCGGTCAGCACATGGCCGCGCAGCCATTCAAAGGTGGTCCAGATGACAGCAAAGACGGCGACACGACGATAGCCGCTGAACCAGAAGAGCCGCGCAATCGCGGCGGCGGCAGCGGTGAAAAGCGCGAGGCCCGCAGGCAGCAGGGTGACGGCGAGCGGCAGCAGGAAGGCAAATTTCTCCGCATCCACCAGAAAGGCATTGCCGACCCAGTAGAGCCCCAGAAGGAAATAGCCGAAGCCGAACCACCAGCCCACAAGCCCTGCACGCTGCATGCTGCGGCGGCGGCGCGAGCGCGTGGGTTCGCCAACGCCATCGAGCAGCCAGATGAGAACCGGAACGGTGACAAAGAGAACGGGGAGAAACCCGTAAGGTTCAAGCGCAAGCGTACTTGCCGCACCAGACACCAGCGCCGCCGCATAGCGCCGCCAGCCCCGAAGCTCCGCCAGCGCGGCGGCAAAGCTCTCAAGCTTTTCGATTGCTAATCCGATCCCCCTCTCGACCTGCACGCCCTCAGCCTTCCCCTTGTGTTACCTCAACGCGTTCCGCCGGCGCAGGCACGAAATGAATGCGCATGCGCTTGATACGACGAGGATCGGCATCCTTCACTTCAAATTCGACGCCCGCCGGATGGCGCACAAGTTCGCCGCGCAGCGGAACACGACCCAGCATGGAAAAGACGAGGCCGCCCAGCGTGTCCACATCATCCTCGTTTTCTTCGTCAACGAGACGCAGGCCCGACATCTCTTCAAGCTCCTCGATGGGACAGCGCGCATCGGCATCGATCGAGCCGTCATCCCGCTTCACCAGCATCGGGCCGCTATCGACATCATGTTCGTCTTCGATTTCGCCGACGATTTCCTCAACCAGATCCTCGATGGAGACAAGACCGTCCGTGCCGCCATATTCGTCGATCACCAGCGCGAGGTGAATGCGTGTTGCCTGCATCTTCAGCAGAAGGTCAATCGCAGGCATGGATGGTGGTACGAAAAGAAGATCGCGCCGGATCGCGCGGAGAGAGAAGGGCGGCGGCGGCGCGGCCTTGTCGCTGGCAGGCGGTGCGAAAAAGGCGAGCACGTCCTTCAGATGCACCATGCCGATCGGATCATCGAGCGTTTCGCGATAGACCGGCATGCGCGAATGGGCGGAGTCGCGATAGAGGCGCAGCACTTCTTCCATCGATGCCTGTTCCTCGACGCCCACAATATCTGCGCGCGGGACCATCACATCTTCCACACGCAGCTCGCCGAACTTCAGAATGTTGAGAAGCATGTGCCGCTCTTCGGCGGTGAGGCTGCGATAGGCCTCGTCATGTTCCTCGATCACTTCTTCAAGGCTGCCACGCAGCGTTGAATCGTCATTTCCTTTTCCCAGAAGCGCGCGCAGCCAGGCGAAACGCTGGCGGGGGCGCGCATTGGTACTGGGAGGCTCTTCCCGGGAAGAGGAAACGGCGGATTGCTCTGTTGTGTCAGTCATCGCTCTGGGATTGTTCTGGTGGGTTCAGTTATTGGCAAGATCATCCGCGTAGGGATCGCTTACGCCGAGATCTTCCAGTATGTCGCGCTCAAGCGCTTCCATCTCTTCCGCTTCGTCATCCTCGATATGATCGTGCCCCAGAAGATGAAGCACACCATGAACGGTGAGATGCGTCAGATGATCGGTAAAACTTTTCTTCTGCTCATCCGCCTCGCGCGCAATCGTTTCGCGGGCAAGGATGATATCGCCGAGAAGAGGCAGCTCTTCCCGAAAGGCGGACTCGGGCAGGCCCGTATCCGACATGTCAGCGGCGGGAAAGGAGAGCACATTGGTCGGCCCGTCCTTGCCGCGATAGGCCTTGTTCAGTTTGGCGACAAATTCATCATCGGCAAGCACAATGCAGAGTTCGGCGGGATCGCCGCCCTGCGTCACCACATAGGCATGTTCTGCCGCGCGGTGCACCGTTTCCTCGGTGCCGCTTGCCCAGTCTCCGGCTTCGCGCAGAACTTCAATCTCGAGTCCGGAGACCGGACTTCGGGTCTTTTCGCTTCGTTTTCGACCGGATGAGGCAGACGCGCTCATAGGCCCTTTTCTCCAAGAAGGCTTCGCTCATGGGCATTATAGGCCTTGACGATACGCGTCACGAGCGGATGACGCACCACATCGGCGTCAGAAAAACGCACTGTCGAAACACCCGGCACGCCATCCAGCACATCAAGCGCGTCGCGCAGGCCCGATTTTGCGCCAAGCGGCAAGTCCACCTGGCTCGGATCGCCGGTGATAGCCATACGGCTGTTCTCGCCAAGGCGGGTCAGAAACATCTTCATCTGCACGGGCGTGCAATTCTGCGCCTCGTCCAGAATGACGAAGGAATTGGCCAGAGTGCGACCGCGCATGAAGGCGAGCGGCGCAACTTCGATTTCGCCTGACTCAAGCCCCTTCATCGCCTGTTCACCGGGCAATGTGTCGTAGAGCGCGTCATAAAGCGGGCGCAGATAGGGATCGATCTTTTCTTTCAGATCACCCGGCAGGAAGCCGAGCCGCTCACCCGCCTCGACAGCAGGGCGGGAAAGAATGATGCGGTCCACACGCTTTTGCAGCAGCATGGAAACGGCGACGGCAACGGCGAGATAGGTCTTGCCCGTGCCCGCCGGGCCAACACCGAAGACAAGCTCGTTTGAATAAAGCGCGTCGATATAGAGGCCTTGCGTGTGCGAGCGCGCGGTGATAACGCGGCGCTTTGTCTGCACCTGATGACGGGAAAGACCGCCTTGCGGCTTTGCGAGATCGGCATCGGCTGCGGTTGCCAGTCGAATGGCGCCATCGACTTCGCCGGGCGTTACTTCCTGCCCGGCTTTCAGCCGCGCATAGAGATCGCGGAAAACGCGGTCGGCCTGATTGCGCGCATGAGGCTTCCCAGTGATGACAAGCGTATTACCGCGCAGCGTGGCAAGCACATCGAGGCTTTGCTCGATGCGGGCAAGGTGGCGATCATTCGTACCGAAAAGCTCCGTCAACAGACGGTTGTCATCAAAGGCAATGACGAGACTGTCGCCATCTGCCTCTTTCTTTACGCCATTCGTGCCACTCGCTGCGCTCAACTACGGCCTGTCCTTTCGATGCGCGTGGCCTGCATCAGGCGAGAATCGGTTCCGCCTGACGAAGGCGACCTCGCAGAGAATTGCGATAGCCTTCCTCGATCTCTACATCCACGATCTCGCCAAAGAGGCTTTCGGGCGCATCTTCGACGTGAACCGATTGCAGCCAGGGGCTGCGCCCGACAAGCTGGCGCTCGCCCTTGCCGCGACGGTCGAACAGTACCTTCATGCTCTTGCCCGCACAGGCGCGGTTGAAGGCAATCTGCTGTTCACCCAGAAGATCCTGCAGACGGGCGAGTCTTTCGCTTTTCACTTCTTCGGGAAGCTGGTCTTCCTCGCCTGCGGCGGGTGTGCCGGGGCGGGGGCTGTATTTGAAGCTATAGGCCTGCGCGAAGCCTACCTCGCGCACGAGAGCGAGCGTCGCTTCGAAATCCTCTTCCGTCTCGCCGGGAAAACCGACGATGAAATCGGATGACAGTGCAATGTCGGGCCGTGCAGCGCGAATGCGCTCAATCAGGCGGAGATAGCTTTCCGCGTCATGGCGGCGGTTCATGGCCGCAAGGATGCGGTCGGAGCCTGACTGCACGGGCAGATGCAGATAGGGCATCAGCTCCGGCACTTCGGCATGGGCGGCAAGAAGCTCCTCATCCATGTCGCGCGGATGGCTGGTCGTGTAGCGCAGACGCTCCACCCCGTCGATCCTTGCAAGATGCCGGATCAGCTTTGCGAGTGTCGCAACACCGCCCGAGCCGTCATCGCCATGCCAGGCATTGACGTTCTGGCCGAGCAGCGTGATCTCGCGCACGCCCGCTTCTGCAAGCGCGCGGGCTTCATCCACGATGCGCGACAGGGGCCGCGAAAATTCTGCACCCCGCGTATAAGGCACGACGCAAAAGGTACAGAACTTGTCGCAGCCTTCCTGAATGGTGAGGAAAGCGGTTGCCCCGCGCGCCAGCGTTTTGCGGCGCTCCGGTGCGGGCAAGCTCTCGAACTTGTCTTCGGCGGGAAATTCCGTCTCCACAATGCCGGGGCCGCCATTGGCCAGCCGCGCCACATATTCCGGCAGGCGGTGATAGGTCTGGGGGCCGAGCACGAGATCGACGGCGGGCGCGCGGCGGCGCATCTCTTCACCTTCCGCCTGCGCGACGCAACCGGCCACGCCGATCACGAGGTTTTCGCCCCGGCCGGATTTTTCCTTCTTCAGCTCGCGCAGACGGCCAAGTTCCGAATAGACCTTCTCCGCCGCCTTTTCGCGGATATGGCAGGTATTCAGAATGACAATGTCCGCTTCGTCAGGCGCATCGACCTCGGTGTAGCCGGAAGGGGCCATGACATCGACCATGCGGGCCGAGTCATAGACATTCATCTGGCAGCCATAGGTCTTGACGAAGATTTTTTTGCGCGGCACGCCGGTTTCATCGGCCGCAAGGCCAGCTTTCGGCGCGTCTTCGGGGGATGGCGCGGATTTATCCTGCACTGTGTGCGCTCGTCTCCTCGGGAAACTCAAACATTCGGGCAAAGCCTATCACGGATCGGCCGGCTTCTGCGACCGCTTTGGGCCTCAATAGCCCTTCTCAGGCCCCTGCCGCAAGCGATTGCGCAGGCTCTTCGATCCGGGTTTCGGGTGCTTTTGCCACGGTTCCGCCCCGCAGCGCCCGGATAAGCCCTTCCCGGCAGCGTTCCTCGCAATAGGCGGCGAGCGCCTTGCGATTGCCGATTTCGCGGATGGTGACGGGCTTGTGGTACTCCACCAC
>NZ_JBATWS010000274.1:0-4693 GCF_049672805.1 Parvibaculum sp. | reverse complement strand
GAAAAGAACGTCGTGCTCGCCTTTGCGCGGCAGTTCGCCGAAGAATTGCGCGCCTCCGGCCGCTATGAGGTGCATCTCACCCGCGATGCCGACATCTTCATCCCCTTGCGGGAGCGTGTCGCGATCGCGCGCCGGCACAAGGCGGACCTCTTTATCTCGATACATGCCGACGCGATCCAGAAGCCCAGTGTTCGCGGCCTCTCGGTCTATACGCTGTCGGAAACGGCCTCTGACGCCGAGGCGGCAGCCCTCGCGCGCAAGGAAAATCAGGCGGACCTGATCGCCGGTCTTGACCTTCAGGGCGAGACACCGGAAGTGACCGGCATCCTGATTGACCTCGCCCAGCGCGAAACCAAGAACTATTCCTCGCGCTTTGCGAAGTCACTGGTCGATTATGCGAGCCAGAAAACCCAGACCCTGAGTCCTGCCCACCGCTTTGCGGGCTTCGTCGTGCTGAAGGCGCCGGACGTGCCCTCCGTGCTGGTGGAACTCGGCTTCCTCACCAACAAGGAGGATGAGAAGCAGCTTGTGAATGCGAGCTGGCGGGCAGGGATGGCCAAGACCATGGCCCGCGCTGTGGACCGCTATTTCGGCGACCGGCTTGCCGAGATGCCAAACTGAGTGCTTCTGGCAACTCTTTTTTGGTGAATCACCCCTTTATATGTTTGTTCGGCGGGCGCGGTCGTTTTGCTGCCCCGCGCATGACATAATTCATCTATAGAGGCCGCCGGACGATGTGGAGCAACTGGGGACAGAGCGCC
This sequence comes from Parvibaculum sp., assembly GCF_049672805.1. Lineage (GTDB taxonomy): Bacteria > Pseudomonadota > Alphaproteobacteria > Parvibaculales > Parvibaculaceae > Parvibaculum. The sequence goes on along the minus strand of NZ_JBATWS010000274.1, from coordinate 3,932 downwards.
CGATGCTGAGAGTTCTTTCGATTGTAGCGGCGATCATTCTGGTCCTGCTTATGGGCGGCCTGATGGCGGGCGGCTACATGGTCTGGCGGGTCAACCAGGACCTGCCGGATTATACGAAACTCGCCAATTACGAGCCGCCAGTGATGAGCCGTGTCCATGCGGGCGACGGTGAGCTGATCGGCGAGTTTGCGCGCGAGCGCCGCCTCTATGTACCGATCTCCGCCATTCCCCCCCTTGTGGTCGAGGCGTTTCTCGCGGCGGAAGACAAGAATTTCTATTCGCATGGCGGTGTCGATGCGACAGGTATTGTCCGCGCAATGATCGACAACGTGTCGAACGTGCTGAATGACCGCCGCCTTGTCGGCGCATCGACCATCACGCAGCAGGTTGCCAAGAACTTTCTGCTCTCTTCCGATGTCACGTTTGATCGCAAGCTGAAGGAAGCGCTGATCGCGTTCCGGCTGGAGCAGGCCTTTACCAAGGACCGCATTCTCGAGCTTTATCTGAACGAGATTTATCTCGGAATCGGCTCTTATGGCGTAGCCGCCGCTGCGCTCAATTATTTTGGCAAGTCGCTCGACGAACTCACCGTTGCGGATGCTGCCTATCTGGCAACGTTGCCCAAAGCGCCCAACAACTACCATCCCTATCGTTTCCGTGAACGTGCGCTCGCCCGCCGCAACTGGGTGATTTCGCGCATGGCGGAAGAAGGCTTCATTACGCCCTATGAAGCGGCAGAAGCGCGTGCCTCCGGTCTTGATGTCACGCTTCGCCAGCGCGGCGTGCAGATCCGCGATGCCAGTTATTTTGTGGAGCAGGTGCGCCGCGAACTCATCGGCATGTATGGCGAGCAGAAACTCTATGAAGGCGGGCTCTCTATCCGCACCACAATCGACACGCGCCTGCAGGAGATCGTGGCGAGCGAACTGCGCGCCGGTCTCATCGCCTATGATCGCCGCTATGGCTGGCGTGGCCCGGTAAAGACGCTGGAGGCGGGCGAGAACTGGCAGGAGGCGCTGGCCGCCATGCCGGTCGCGCCCGATCTTGAGCCGTGGACGCTTGCTGCCGTGCTTGCCGTCGAAGCCGACAAGATCGTGGTAGGGCTTCGCCCGCTGCGCGAGCCGGATGGCACTTTCTCGACCGAGATCGTAAAGGCCGATGTGCCTTTCTCGACGATGAAATGGGCACGCAAGAATGTGAACGAACTTTATCTCGGGCCCGAAATCACGCGTCCGTCCGAGGTCGTTTCCGTTGGTGACATCATCTGGGTGTCGCCCGTCTTTGACGACGAGAAGAAAGATCCCAAGCATTATGCGCTGGAGCAGGTGCCCGCGGTGAACGGTGCCGCGTTGGCCATGGACCCGCATACGGGCCGGGTGCTCGCCATGCAGGGCGGTTTCAGCTTCGGCCTGTCGGAGTTCAACCGCGCGGTGCAGGCGCTCCGCCAGCCGGGATCATCCTTCAAGCCTTTCGTCTATGCGGCTGCGCTCGACAAGGGCTTCACGCCGTCATCTCTCGTGCTTGACGCGCCTTTCGTGCTCGATCAGGGCGGCGATCTCGGTCTCTGGAAGCCTGAAAACTATGAGCGCCGTTTCTACGGCCCTTCCACGCTGCGCTTCGGCCTTGAACATTCGCGTAACCTCATGACGGTGCGCCTCGCGCAATATGTCGGCCCGGAGACCGTGTCGAATTACGCGCGTCGCTTCGGCATTACCGACAATATGCCGCCCGTCCTTTCCATGGCGCTGGGGGCCGGTGAGACGACGCTGATGCGCCTCGTCGGTGCCTATGCCGTGCTCGACAATGGCGGAAAGCGCGTGACACCAACATTGGTGGACCGCGTGCAGGATCGCTTCGGACGCACGGTCTATCGCAAGGATGATCGTCCCTGCGCTGCCTGCAATCAGGATTGGGAGGAGGCGAAGCGCGAAGCGGCGGCGCGCAATCCGCAAAACCCCGAGCCTGTGATGCCGCCTGAACTGGTAGATAATCGCGAGCAGGTGGAAAGCCCGCAAACGGCCTATCAGATCACATCCATGCTGGAAGGCGCCGTTCTGCGCGGCACCGGTTCTGCAGCGCGCAAGGTGGGCGTGCCGCTTGCCGGCAAGACGGGCACAACCAATGACGGCAAGGACGCCTGGTTCATCGGCTACTCGCCGAACCTCGTGGTTGGCGTTTTCATCGGCTTTGACGAGCCGCGCCCGCTTGGCCGTGCTGAAACGGGTGGTCGTGCCGCAGCGCCGATTTTCGCCAACATCATGCAGCGAGCGATCGGCAACAAGCCCGCCATTCCCTTCCGCGTGCCGCCCGGCATCTCGCTTGTGAAGGTCAATGCAAAGACCGGTCAGCTTGCCGATGGAGAAGGATCGGGCGTCATCCTCGAAGCCTTCAAGCAGGGCACCGAACCGCGCCTGACATCTTCCACACCGGGTGTCAGCCCTTTCGGCAGTGTGCCGCTCAGTGAGGATTCGTCTCAGAGCGGGCCAATGGAAGGAGCCGTCCTTGATGGTGGCACAGCGCTTCCACCAGATCTGATGGAGATGGATGGCGTTCCGTCCACGGACGGTTTGAGAGGCCCGGATGGCAAGGTCATGCCCTTCGGTGTCGCTGTGCCGGAAGACGGCGTGCCAACGGAAGAAATCCCCGGCCTCAACGATCCGCAGCCCGCGCGGGCGGGGGGATACGCCCCGGACAGCACGAACAGCCATATCGGCTCCGGCACGGGCGGCCTTTACTAAACCGCTGCCTGCTCCCTAATTCCCCGAAAAATCATGTAGTGAGGAAACAACGCTCCGAAAGGGCGTTGTTTCTTTGTTTGTAATTCGCCCCTGCCTGCGCTACATAAAATATACATTCAACAAGTGTGATCGTTGAAATATAACGATATTGGAGTGTATTTATGAGCAACATACGACAGATCCTCAAGGCGCCCGTACTCGGCGTTCTGGCCGGACTGCTTGGCTTTACGGCCGTGCAGGCAGCACCCGACCGCATTCTCAATGTTTCCTATGACGTTTCTCGCGAACTTTTTGCCGAGCTGAATCCGGTATTCGCGGCTGAGTGGAAGGAAAAGACAGGGCAGGACATCAAGATCGAGCAGTCCCATGCAGGCTCCTCGCGTCAGGCCCGCCTCATTCTCGAAGGGCTGGAGGCGGATGTGGTCACCTTCAATCAGGTGACCGATATCGACGTGCTGCATGAAAGCGGCGATCTGCTGCCGGCCAACTGGGCAGAGGCATTCCCGCACAACAGTTCGCCCTGGTATTCCGCGCCCGCTTTCCTTGTGCGCAAGGGCAACCCGAAGAACATCCGCAACTGGGATGATCTCGCGAAAGATGGCGTCGAGGTCATTTTCCCGAACCCGAAAACCTCAGGCAATGGCCGTTACACCTATCTTGCAGCCTATGGCGCAGGGCTTCGCAAGTTTGACGGCGACGAAGCAAAGACAGCCGAATTCGTGAAGAAGATTTTCGCGAACGTCCCCGTCTTTGATACGGGCGGCCGCGCCGCCACGCAGACCTTCGCCGAGCGTGAGATTGGCGATGTGCTCATCACCTTCGAAGCGGAAGTGCACGGCATCGCCGCCCAGTATGAAAAGGCGGGCTACGAAATCGTCACACCGCCGGTGAGCCTGCTTGCCGAGTTCCCGGTTGCTGTGGTGGACAAGGTCGCTGAGCGCCGTGGCTCCGCCGAAGTCTCCAGGGCCTATCTCGACTTCCTTTATTCGCGCCCCGCGCAGGAAATCGCTGCAAAGCATTTCTACCGCGTGCGTGATGCGGACGTTGCCGCAGCAAACGCCGAGACCTTCCCCGAGATCGAGCTGATCGACGTGAACGAAGTCTTTGGTGGCTGGAAGAAAGTCACGGAAGAGCATTTCGGCTCCGACGGCAAGCTCGACACCATTTTTGTGGGTAACTGATCCCTTACAGGGC
>NZ_JBATWS010000273.1:0-3000 GCF_049672805.1 Parvibaculum sp. | reverse complement strand
GTGCGGCCCATTTCAGCGTCGTCGATCCCGCCAAGCGAGACGAGCCAGCGGAAGACGGGCGGCATCGACCACGACGCCCCGTCGATCTCGGCGGAAATGCCATCGGGCAACACGCGGGGAATGTTCTCTACAAAGCCGCCGCCGGTGATATGCGCCATTGCCTTCACCGCGCCCGTCTCGCGGATGGCGCGCAGCATCGCCTTCACATAGATGCGGGTCGGCGCGAGCAGCACTTCGCCAAGGCTCGCCCCGTCACCATTCGGGAAGGGGGCGGAATAGGAGAGGCGGTTATCTTCCACAATGCGCCGCACCAGCGAGAAGCCGTTGGAATGGAAACCGGAGGAGGAAAGGCCAAGCAGCACGTCACCCGGCTGCACATCGCCGCGCGGCAGGATCTGGTCGCGCTCGACCGCGCCGACGGCAAAGCCCGCAAGGTCATAGTCGCCCTTGGCATACATGCCAGGCATTTCCGCCGTCTCACCGCCAATAAGCGCGCAGCCCGCCTGACGGCACCCCTCGGCAATGCCGGCCACCACATCGCGGGCGACATCTACGTGGAGTTTGCCGGTCGCGTAATAGTCGAGGAAGAAGAGCGGCTCCGCGCCCTGCACCACAAGGTCGTTCACCGACATAGCCACGAGGTCGATGCCGACCGTGTTGTGGATATCCGCCTCGATAGCCACCTTGAGCTTGGTTCCGACGCCGTCATTTGCAGCGACCAGAACCGGGTCCCTGAAGCCGCAGGCGGCGAGATCGAAAAGCCCGCCAAAGCCGCCCAGCGCCGCGTCGGAGCCGGGCCTCCTGGTGGATGCAGCCAGCGGGACGATCATCCGAACCAATTCATTGCCGGCATCAATATCGACCCCCGCCGCTGCATAGGTATAGCGGTTGGGGCGGTCCTTCGGAGGGGTGGGGGACATTTGGTCTCTCAAGGGGAGTCAGGGGCTTGAATGCGCCCAAATCACCCCAAATCGTGCCGCGGTGCAAGAGAAAGACGAAAAACTCCGGCCTGCCGCCTTCGCCGGGGCGCGGGAGTGTTGTACTGTGCCCGCCAAGGGCGCGCTGAATCGCCATATATCGAGACGGATCAAGGCTCTATCCATGATTTCTTCCTTCAGGCTTCTGCACGCATGTTTCGCGGCTCTGTTGCTGATGGTGCCTTTCTCGTGCGCATCCGCCGCCGATATTTTTACGGTGCGGGGCATCCATGTGGACAAGACAGCCGAAAGCGCCACAGCGGCCCGTGCCGCCGCGCTGGCCGAGGCGCAGCGTCTTGCTCTCAGCGCGATGATGAAGAAGCTGACCCTGCCGGAAGACTGGGCATCGCTGCCGGAAGTAGATGATGCGACCGCGCAGAACGCCGTGCGGGGCTTTCAGGTAGCTAACGAAAAGACGAGCTCCACCCGCTACATCGCTGAAATGATTGTAAGTTTCCAGCCCGAGGCTGTGCGCCGCCTGCTGCGGGGCGCAAATGTCGCCTTTGGCGAGACGCAGGCGCGGGCTTCCCTGCTGCTGCCGGTCCTGCATCGGGAGGGCGGGCCGGTGCTTTGGGAGGAAAACAATCCCTGGCGCAGAGCCTGGGCCTCGCTCGAGCCGAGCGATGAACTGACCCCGCTTATCCTGCCGATTGGCGAGATCATGGAAATCAACGCAGTCCCCACCGCAACGGCGATTGCGGGGGATGATGCCTCTCTCACCGCGCTCACAGACCTTGCCGCCAATTACGGCACGAACAGCGTGGTCGTGGCGGAAGCATCTCCTGCAGGAAGCGGCCTGCGGGTCACGCTCACAAGGCGGGGCGGTGTCACCGAGAACGCGCCCATCACCAAGACCTATGAAGGGCAGGACGAGGCCGCCATGAGGCTCGCCGCGGCCGACATGCTGAATGAGCTTTCCACGCAGTGGAAGCGGCAGATCATCGTGCGGGACAACCGCGTCTCCACGATTGTCGCTCAGGCGAATTTCGCGACGCTCTCCGAATGGGAAAACATCCGCAAGGGGCTCACCTCGACGCCGCTGGTGCAGGGTGTGGAAGTGGTCGGCATTTCCTCGCGCGGTGCCGAGATCAGGATTTCCCACAAGGGTAGCGCTGACATGCTGGCGCTTTCGCTCGCCCAGCAGAATGTCAGTCTTGCCGCAGCGGGGAAGTCAGAGAACGCGGCAGAACTTGCGCCCTATACGCCCGCCAGCACAACTTCGCGCGCGCCACAATGGCATCTGACGGTCCGGCAGTGACAGGGCTTCACATGAGGCACGGTGCATGAGCATTCAGCGGCAAGCGGCCATATGGGCAGGGGTGATCGGTGTTTTTATCCTTATGCTCTGGCTGTTGAAAGGCATTCTTTTGCCTTTCGTGGCGGGTATGGCGATTGCCTATTTCCTCGATCCGCTGGCTGACCGGCTGGAGAAATATGGCCTGTCGCGCCTCGCCGCGACCGCGCTCATCACCATCTTCTTCCTGATGCTCGCCATCATTCTCGCCATCGTGCTTGTGCCGGTTCTCTACGGGCAGTTGATCTCGCTCGTCGAAATCACACCGCGCCTTCTCCAGCGCGGGCAGGAATGGCTGGTCACGGTGGGTGATGGCCGTCTGGGCCGTGTCCTCGGTGTGCATGGCTCAGATGTCGAAAAGGCGATCTCCGAAAGCCTTACCGGCTCGCTCGACTGGCTGCTCGCCTTCGTCACCTCTCTCGGCACGCAGGGGCTGCAGATCGTTGCCGTCCTCTCGCTCATCGTGGTGACGCCGGTGGTGGCCTTCTACCTGCTGCTCGACTGGGACCATCTGGTCGAGAAGGTAGATGATCTTCTGCCGCTCGATCACAAGGAAACGATCCGCCGCCTCGCCAACGAGATCAACGAAGTGCTGGCGGGGTTTATCCGCGGGCAGGTCATTGTGTGTCTGGTGCTCGGTGTCATCTATGCGGTGGGGTTGACGCTGGTCGGCCTGCGCTTCGGCCTGATCGTCGGCATCGTTGCGGGGCTTATCAGCTTCATTCCCTA
>NZ_JBATWS010000272.1:0-14026 GCF_049672805.1 Parvibaculum sp. | reverse complement strand
ACATAGTCGTTCGCTTCGCCTTCAAGCTCGAGCGTCACGCCCGCTGCCACCCATGCGCCGAAGCTCTGGCCGGCAGTGCCGGTGAACTTCACATGGATCGTGTCATCAGGCAGGCCGGCATGACCGTAGCGCTTTGCAATCTCGCCGGAGAGCATGGCGCCCGTCGTGCGATCCGTGTTCTTGATCGGCATGGCGATCTGCACATGCTTGCCGCTGGCGATTGCATCCTTCGCTTCCGCGATGAGCTTGCGGTCGAGCACATTGTCAATGTTGTGCTCCTGTTCCTCGCAATGGCGGATGGCGACGTCTTCCGGTGCTTCGGGCTTCTGGAAGAGGCGGGAGAAGTCGAGTCCCTTCGCCTTCCAGTGCTTGATGACCTTCTGGCGGTCGAGCATCTGCATCTGGCCGGTCATCTCGCTCATCTTGCGGTAGCCCATGGCAGCCATCAGCTCGCGCACTTCTTCGGCGACGAAGAAGAAGTAGTTGATGACATGTTCGGGCGTGCCGACGAAGCGCTTGCGAAGTTCCGGGTCCTGCGTCGCAACGCCGACCGGGCAGGTGTTCAGATGACACTTGCGCATCATGATGCAGCCTGCCGCGATGAGCGGGGCGGTGGCGAAGCCGAACTCGTCAGCGCCGAGCAGCGCGCCGATCACGACGTCGCGGCCCGTGCGAAGCCCGCCATCCACCTGCACGGCGATGCGGCCGCGCAGCCGGTTCATCACCAGCGTCTGATGCGTTTCGGCAAGGCCGATTTCCCACGGGCTGCCTGCATGCTTGATGGAGGTGAGGGGTGAGGCACCCGTGCCGCCTTCGAAGCCGGAGATCGTCACATGGTCGGCGCGCGCCTTGGAGACGCCTGCCGCAACCGTGCCGACGCCGATTTCCGAGACGAGCTTCACGGAGATGAGCGCCTCGCTGTTGACGTTCTTCAGGTCGTAGATGAGCTGCGCCAGATCCTCGATCGAATAGATGTCGTGGTGCGGGGGCGGCGAAATGAGGCCGACGCCCGGTGTCGAGTGACGCACCTTGGCAATGACGGCATCGACCTTGTGGCCGGGAAGCTGGCCGCCTTCGCCGGGCTTTGCGCCCTGCGCCATCTTGATCTGGATCATGTCGGCATTGGCGAGATATTCCGTCGTCACGCCAAAGCGGCCGGATGCCACCTGCTTGATCGAGGAACGCATGCTGTCGCCATTGGGCAGCGGCTTGAAGCGGTCTGCTTCCTCGCCGCCTTCGCCCGTGTTGGAGCGACCGCCAATGCGGTTCATCGCCAGTGCCAGCGTCGTATGTGCCTCGCGGCTGATCGAGCCGAAGGACATGGCGCCGGTCGCAAAGCGCTTCACGATTTCCGATGCCGGCTCGACTTCATCGAGCGGCACGGGCTCGCGCCCGTCCTGTTCGGCGGTCTTGATGTCGAAAAGGCCGCGAATGGTGAGAAGCCGTTCGTTCTGCTCGTTGATCTGGCGGGCGAAGGCGCGGTACTTGTCGCGGCTGTTACCACGCACAGCATGTTGCAGATCGCGGACGCTGTCTGCGGTCCAGGCATGGTCCTCGCCGCGCATGCGGAAGGCATATTCGCCGCCCACTTCAAGCGAGTTGCGCAGCACCGGCGCGTCAGACCAGGCAAGGCGATGGCGTTCGAAAGTCTCGTGCGCGATTTCCTCGATGCCCACGCCTTCGATCATCGACACGGTGCCGGTGAAATAGGCGTCGCAGAACTCGCTCGACAGGCCGATGGCGTCGAAAATCTGGGCGCCGCAATAGGACTGATAGGTCGAGATGCCCATCTTGGACATGACCTTGAGAATGCCCTTGTCGATCGCCTTAATGTAGCGCTTCTCGGCTTCCTTCTGCGTCAGGCTCGGATCGAGCTGCGGCAGCATCTCGGCAATCGTCTCGAAGGCGAGATAGGGGTTGATCGCTTCGGCGCCATAGCCCGCGAGGCAGCAGAAATGATGCACCTCGCGCGCCTCGCCCGTTTCCACAACGAGGCCGACCTTGGTGCGAAGCCCCTTGCGGATCAGGTGATGATGCACGGCGGAAGTTGCTAGCAGCGCCGGAATGGCGATGCGTTCCGCGCTGACAAGCCGGTCCGACAGGATGACGATGTTGAAGCCCTGATGAACCGCTTCCTCTGCACGCTCGCAAAGGCGCGTCAGCATTTCAGCCATCACTTCTTCGCCGCGCGCTACATCAAAGGTGATGTCGAGCGTTTGCGTGCGGAAATGGTTGTCCGCCACCTCACCGATCATGCGGATCTTTTCGAGATCTTCATTGGTGAGGATCGGCTGGCGCACTTCGAGGCGCTTCACCGAGGACATGCCTTCAAGGTCGAGCAGGTTCGGACGCGGACCGATGAAAGAGACCAGCGACATGACGATTTCTTCGCGGATCGGGTCGATCGGCGGGTTCGTCACCTGCGCGAAATTCTGCTTGAAATAGGTGTAGAGCAGCTTCGACTTGGAAGAGAGGACGGAGATGGGCGTATCCGTGCCCATGGAGCCGACCGCTTCCTGGCCTTCCGTTGCCATCGGCGCCATCAGGAACTTCAGGTCTTCCTGCGTGTAGCCGAAGGATTGCTGCACATCGAGAAGCGAGCCTGCGCGCGTGATCTCGGTGCGGTGGGGCGGCGGGGGCATATCCTCAAGCTGGATCTGCGTCTCGTTCAGCCACTTCTGATAGGGGTGGAGCTTTGCAAGCTGCGCCTTCACCTCGTCATCGGAGATGATGCGGCCCTGCTCAAGGTCGATGAGCAGCATCTTGCCGGGCTGAAGCCGCCACTTCTCGACAATCTTTTCTTCCGGCACAGGCAGCACGCCCATTTCGGATGCCATCATCACGTCGCCATCATCGGTGACGTAATAGCGGGCAGGGCGCAGGCCGTTGCGGTCAAGCGTGGCGCCGATCTGGCGGCCATCGGTGAAGGCAACGGCGGCAGGGCCATCCCACGGCTCCATCAGGGCTGCGTGATATTCGTAGAAGGCGCGGCGCTCTTCATCCATGAGCGGGTTGCCCGACCATGCTTCGGGAATGAGCATCATCATCGCATGGGTGAGCGAGTAGCCGCCCATGACGAGAAGTTCGAGCGCATTGTCGAAGCAGGCCGTGTCTGACTGTTCGTGGACGGCAATCGGCCAGATCTTCTTCACGTCTTCGCCGAGAAGCTTCGACTCCATCGTGGCGTAGCGCGCCGCGAGCCAGTTTACATTGCCGCGCTTCGTGTTGATCTCGCCATTGTGGCAGATCATGCGGAAGGGATGGGCAAGGCTCCAGGTCGGGAAGGTGTTGGTGGAGAAGCGCTGGTGCACAAGTGCAAGCGCCGTCGTCATCTCCGGGTCACGGAGATCCTTGTAATATTGCCCCACCTGCGCTGCGAGCAGCATGCCCTTATAGACAATGGTGCGCGAGGAGAAAGAGGGGATGTAAAGCTCTTCCGGCACATGGCCTTCTTCAGCAAGCAGCGTGTTGAAGATGCGCTTGCGGATGACAAAGAGCTTGCGCTCAAAGGCATCCTGATCGACGCAGGAGGCCGCGCGCGCGACAAAAACCTGCATGTGATAGGGCTCTGTCGGCTTCACGCTTTCGCCGAGATCGGAATTGTCCACCGGTACATCGCGCCAGCCGAGAACGGACTGGCCTTCTTCCGCGACAATCTTCTCGGTGAGCTTGATGATCTTGGCGCGGTCGCTTTCGGCCCGGGGCATGAAAAGCATGCCGACCGCATAGTGACCTTCAGCAGGCAGAGTAATGCCGAGCTTGCCTGCTTCCTTGCGGAAGAAGGCATCCGGCATCTGGATCAGGATGCCCGCACCGTCACCGGCATTCGGGTCTGCGCCGACGGCGCCGCGATGCTCGAGATTTTCGAGAATCTTCAGGCCGTCCTCGACGATCTTGTGCGTTTTTCGGTTGTGGATGTTCGCGATGAAGCCGATGCCACAGGCATCGTGCTCGTTACGGGGGTCATAGAGGCCCTGCGCGGGGGGGAGCCCTGCCACGTTCCAGGCCGCCATTCGGCTGGTGTCGTCCCGCTTCTGCGTCATCATCTTCATCCTTCAACATGGCTCGCGAAAAACACCGGACAGGAAACCGGCAGAGGCGCGAGCGGCCTCGTTTCTCAATCAGACGAACACACGTCCCCCGTTCCTCCCGGAGCCTTTTGGCTTTAACCCCCATGGGGGGCGGGAGGCGTCAGCGGATCGCTGTCGCTATCTCAATAGTCCCAGCCGAAAATCCGGCGAGACTGTCCACCGCTGAGCCTGTTTCGGGCTCACTTTGTCGGTATGTTCCGGACGGCAGGCGGCCACTGGCCACAAGCGCTTCCGCACATTCCACTCACAGTGCCGTCAGCTCAGACGGATCTTTCTGTTGGTGCTCCCTTGGCCCGGAGCGAAGGCTTTACAGGCCAAACCCATCCCTTAGGGTCAGACCGTCCACGCCGGAAGAGGATACTCTCCCAGTGAGGGGATCATGCCAAACCCGGTTTTCTGAATCAAGCAAATAAGACAGCCATACTGACCTATAGCGCATTTTTTTGCCTCTCTGCGGGCCGGAGGGCTTCATGGCTTGCCCTGCGGGCCTGCTCTGACATGCTCAGGGGGGAATCGAGGCCAACGAGATAATAAGCCGGCAGAAGACAGGGGGATAAGGTGCTCAATCGCGTGGACAGGGTTCAGCTTGCGGTACCGGATGCGGAAGAGGCAGCACGGGGGTGGATCAGCCTTCTCGGCGCGGAAAAGGCCGGGGAAGACAGAATCGCCGGGCTGGGAGCGAGGCGGCTCAAGCTTCGGCTCGGCAATGGCTGGGTCGAGCTGCTGACACCGGACGGAGCCGGGCAGATCGCCGATGCGGTTTCGGCGCGGGGCGCACATTTATATGCAGGGGGCGTCACGGCGCGGGACATGGCGGCGCTCCGCAGCCATCTCAAGGGGCGGGGCGTCAATCCGCTTTATGAGGGCGGGCAGCTTCATCTTGATATGAAGGATACAGGGGTGGACGGCCTGCGGGTCGTGGTAAGCCCCGATGAAGCGCTGCCGGTCGTGGGAGATATCGACTTCTTCTATGAAGTGACCCTGCTCTCCGGCGATACGGCGGGTGTGGGCCGCGCGCTCAATGCGTTGTTCGGGCTTGATGAGGGAAACTACACAGAAATCGTCTCCACCATCTTCGGCTATCGCGGCACGCTGACGCTGTTCGAGAAGGACAAGCTTGACCGGCTGGAGGTGATTGAGCCGACTGTGCCGGACACGACGATGGACCGCTATTTCCGCAAGTTTGGCCAGAGCCTCTATATGGCCTTTGCCGAAACGCGCGACATCAACCTCATCACGGAACGGGCGAAGGCGGCGGGCGCGGGCCACACGATCGACCGGCCGGAAGGGCGGCCAGCGCATCTTCCTTCCGATCAGCTCTGGCTGCATCCGAAGGCGCTTGGCGGCATGATGCTTGGCCTGTCACGGCCGAGCATGGCCTGGTCATGGTCTGGCCATCCGGAACGTGTGGAAGCGATTGATTGACGGGACACCCCGCCCCGGGAAAGACAGATGAACTTCACGAGTGACAATGCGGCAGGCATCGCGCCTGAAATCATGGAGGCGATGCTGCGGGCGAATAGCGGCACGGCGGCTTCCTATGGCGCCGATGAGATCACCGCGCGGCTGAAGGCGCGGTTTGCGGAAGTTTTCGAGCGCGAGGTGGAGGTCTTTCCCGTGGTGAGCGGCACGGCGGCGAATGCACTGTCACTTGCTGCGATCACACCTTCTTATGGCGCGGTGCTCTGCCATGAGCTTGCCCATGTACATACGGATGAATGCGGCGCGCCGGAAATGTATTCGGGCGGCGCGAAGCTCGTGCCGGTGTCGGGCGCTGGCGCAAAGATTGATCCCGATGCGCTGTCGGTAGCGCTTGCGGAGCTTCATCAGGGCAATGTCCATAATGTGCAGCCCGCCTCGCTGACGCTGACGCAATCGACCGAACTCGGAACGGTCTATTCGGTCGAAGAGATCAACACACTTGCGGAGATCGCGCGGGGGCGGAAGCTTGATCTCCATATGGATGGCGCGCGCTTTGCGAATGCGCTTGCCCATCTCGGATGCTCGCCTGCCGACCTCACCTGGAAGGCAGGGGTGGACATCATGTCTTTCGGAGCCACAAAGAATGGCGCGATGGCGGCGGAGGCGATCATCGTATTCAGCCGCGGCCTTGCGCGCGACATCAGCTTTCGCCGCAAGCGGGGCGGGCATTTGCTCTCCAAGATGCGGTTCATCTCTGCGCAGCTCGAAGCCTATCTTGAAGGCGGGCTGTGGCTGCGGCTTGCCGCCCATGCCAATGCGATGACGGCGCGCCTTGCGGCCGGTCTCGCGGCGGTGCCGGGCGTGGAACTTCTGGTTGAGCCGCAGGCGAATGAGCTTTTTCCGCGCCTGCCTGTCTCCGCCATTCGTCGCCTGCGGGAGAACGGGGCGTTGTTTCATTCCTGGACTATGCCGGGGGACAACGCCGAGGCGCAGACCGTCCGGCTTGTCACCTCCTTTCAGACGGAGGCGGCGGAGGTGGACCGTTTTCTGGCACTTCTGGCCCAGTAGGCTCTTCAATATTCCTTAAGGCAGGTCGCCTAGCATGGCTTCTTACCGTTCATGCCGCATCCGGCAGGTGGAAAGATGGCCAGTCCGACAGACAAGGCGGAAAGCGACTTCAACAGCCTGATCGCCAGGGCAGAGGCTGCCGTGGAGGCGCTGCGCGATGTCTATCGCGAGCAACTCAGCGAAGATGTTGCGGCGCTCAACGAGATCTGGGCGCGGGTCGAAGCGGAAGGCCCAAGCGAGGCGCTTCTCAACGAGATCCACGCCATCGCCCATAATGTGAAGGGGCAGGGCGGGTCATTTGGCTATGATCTCGTGACGGAAATCGGCGCTTCCTTCTGTAACTATCTGCGCAGCGGAAAGCGTGGGGCGCCGGATGAACTCAACATCATAAATATGCATATCCGCATGTTGCGCACTGTCTCCGAGAACAACATCACGGGCGACGGGGGCGATACGGGTCGGCGCATTGTGGAGAAGCTGCGGCTTCTGACAGGCGGCGTGAAGAGCTAGGCGGTCATCCGGTCCAGTTCGTCCAGCATGTCTTGCAACGCACCTTCGGGTGCGTTTTTCGTGCTGGCTGTTGCGACAATGCGGGGCGGCGGGGGCGGTGCCACGGATTCGCTCGCGCCCGCATCGCCGTGCGTGACCTTTGCAATCTGCGCGACGAGATCATCAACCCGGAAGGGCTTGGAGACAAAGCCGTTCATGCCCGCCGCGATATAGTTGGCGCTATAGCCTTCCATTGCATGGGCCGTGAGGGCGATGATCGGAATATTGCGCCAGGGCTCATTGCTCGCGCGAATGGCCTTGGTTGTCTCGATGCCATCCATCACCGGCATCTGCACATCCATCAGCACAAGATCAAACTGGGCTTCGCGCAATTTGCGGATCGCCTCGACGCCGTTTCCGGCGATGGTGAGCTTGTGCCCAAGCCGCTCCATCACGGCTGACATAAGCTTCTGGTTCACGGGCTGGTCTTCCGCAACGAGGATGCGCAGCGGTGCCTGAGAAGTGTGATCTGACTTTGCGGTGGATGCTTCTTCCGCAGCGGGAGCGGCGCAGGTTTCCACTGGTGTGCGGAAGGTGAAGGTGCTGCCTTCCCCTTCCACGCTGTCCACATCGACGCTGCCTTCCATCAAGGTCGCAAGCTCGCGCGTGATCGCAAGGCCAAGGCCCGTACCGCCATAGGTACGCGAGATGGAGGAATCCGCCTGCTGGAAACGGGTGAAAAGGCGCGGCAGCATGGCGGCAGGAATGCCGATGCCCGTATCGCGCACACGGAAGACGAGTTCTCTCCGGCCATCGGCCATCATGTGGGCCGAAAGTGTGACACTTACCTCGCCACGCGGCGTGAACTTGATCGCATTGCCGACCAGATTGAAAAGGACCTGCCGCAGCCGCGCCCCGTCAGCAAGAATGGTTTCCGGCACGCCGGGCTCGCAATGGCGTGTCAGCACGAGACCCTTCTCGGTGGCGGTGGGCCGCATGACGCGGATGACGGCATCGAGAACGGCGGCAGGCTGTGTCGGTGCCGGTTCAAGCTCGACCTTGCCGGCTTCGAGCTTCGAGAGATCGAGAATGTCATTCAGGATGGTCAGCAGACATTCGCCTGACTCGCGAATGGTCGAGATGCGGTCGCGCTGTTCCGGCGTGAGATCGTCGTTGAGAAGCAGATCCGACATGCCGATCACGCCGTTCATAGGCGTGCGAAGCTCATGGCTCATCGTGGCAAGGAAGGCGGATTTGGCGCGGTTCGCATTTTCGGCTGCTTCCTTTGCCAGCGAGAGATCATAGGCCGTGCGGGCCAGTTTCGCGCGCTCCTGCTCAAGCTGGATCGATGCCTGTTGCAGTTCGATGATGCGTTCCTGCAATTCGGTCTGGCTGCGCTTCAGCTTGATTTCGGTCAGCTTGCGGTGGCTGATATCCGTTTCGACGAGAATGTAGTTGCGGATTGCGCCGCGCTGATCACGGATGGGGCGCGCTTCGATCGAGGCCCAGTACTGGCCGCCCTGCCGGTTGACGCTGATCGTTTCGACAAGGCGTGCTTCGCCATCGGCAGCACTTTCCGCCAGCACCTTCATCGCGCCGATGCCGCCGTAGCGCGCAAGAATGTCCTGCGGGAAATAGCTTTCAATCTCGGCGCGCTCGAAGCCCGTCATGCGCATATAGGAGGCATTCGCCCAGAGTATGCGTCCGGCGCGATCTGCGATAAGGACGCCGGAATCCGTTCCGTTCGCCACAAGCGCAAGCTGTTCATTGTCACGCAGGCTGTGTTGCAGCCGTCCGAAGACGCGCGCGAAAAGCTGGGCGAGATCGCTCAACTCGCCGCGCGGTATGTCGGCCGGCGGCGTGAAGCGCCCTTGCGCGCTTTTCCGCACGGCGCTTGCGAGCCGTTCGACGGGGCCGATGACAGAGCGGTGCAGCAGCAAGAAAAGGGCGGCCATCAAAATGACCGACGAGACGAAGCGGCTGAAAAGCGTGGCAACGATCGATCCATTGAGATCGGCGCGGGCGGGGCGCAGATCAACAAAGGTGACGGTGGCAAGCCCGGTGCCGGGAATGGCGGCGGCATAGACCCAGCCATCAATGCCATCAATATTTATCGCGAAGCTTTGCGGGCGTTCCAGCACGAGGGCAGCGCTGATGGCGGTGTGGATTTCGGGCTGGCTCAGAAAGGATTTCGTGGCGGGAAGGCGGGACGTTGCCTCTCCCTTAAGCAAGGCGCCAGACTTGTCCACCAGATAGACGGCGAGGAATTCTTCGTTCCAGATAGCTTCGCGGGTGACGGCCTGGGCTGCCTCTTCCACATCAAAGTCGTCATCAAGCCGCGCGCGCATGGCGAGATGATTGCTCACCGATGAGGCGCGTTGCTCGACCTTGGAGAACATCACATGGCGGAGTTCATAGTAATCCGCAATGGCCTGAATACCGGCGAGGACGAGCAGGAGAAGCAGCATGCGCAGGGCAAGGTCGCGCGCGGTCGGGCCCGCAAGCGAGCGCAACTGACTGATATCAATTGCACGAAGAAAATCGCGCATAAACCCCGCCCTTCTGCCGGGCGATGCCCCGGCACCACTCCCCGAGGAGATGATCCCGGTCATACCAGCGGTTGCGTTAACATGGCGCTAATTCACACATTTCGGGGGCGTGTAAGAACGGGAAAAACAGGATTGTTTACAAGGTGTTGGCTCTCGTGTGTGCTGGTGTTCCTGTTCTTGATGAGATGACAAAGGCGAGGTCGATCCAATGTCCATTCGCAATCTCGATCGCATGTATGCGCCCCGCTCGGTTGCGTTGATCGGGGCGAGTGCAAGGCCGGGTGCTGTTGGAAATGTGATCCTCTCCAATCTGCTCGGCGCCGGGCTGCCGGGACCAGTCTGGGCGGTCAATCACAGGGGCGGCGAGATATTGGGGCAGCAGGTCTATCGCGATGTAGCGAGCCTGCCCGGTGTGCCGGACCTTGCCGTGATTGCGACGCCGCCGAAAAGCGTGCCCGGCCTGATCGATGAGCTGGGCAGGCGCGGTACCAAGGCGGCGGTGGTCATTACCGCAGGCTTTGGCGAACTTGGCGAAGAGGGCCGTGCGCTGCAGGCGCAGATGCTGGCCGCGGCGCGGCCCCATCTGTTGCGCATTGCGGGGCCGAACTGTCTCGGCATCATGTCGCCGGGGGCAGGGCTTAATGCTTCCTTCGGTCATGTGCAGCCGGGCAAGGGCCATGTCGCCTTTGTCTCGCAGTCAGGGGCGGTGGTGACTGCGGTGCTCGACTGGGCGACGAGCCGGGGCATCGGCTTTTCGCATGTGGCCTCGCTGGGCGGCATGGCGGATGTGGATTTCGGCGACATGCTCGATTTTCTTGCTGCCGATCCGCAGACGAAAAGCATCCTCCTCTATATCGAATCGATCCGTGATGCGCGGAAATTCATGTCGGCGGGGCGGCAGGCCTCGCGCCTGAAGCCTGTCATCGTCATCAAGGCGGGACGGCACGAAGCGGGCGCGCGGGCGGCGGCGTCACACACAGGTGCGCTTGCCGGGTCTGATGCCGTCTATCAGGCAGCCTTCCGTCGCGCGGGCATGTTGCGCGAAATGGGGATCGAAGACCTTTTCGATGCGGTGGAAACCTTGTCGGCGCGCTGGGCGCGGCGGCCCGTATCGGGCGAGAAACTCGGCATTCTCACCAATGGCGGCGGCGTCGGCGTGCTGGCCACGGACTTTCTGATCGATGAAGGCGGGCGGCTGGCGGAGATCACCGAGGAAACGGTGGCAGCGCTCGACAAGGTTTTGCCGCGGACATGGAGCCGGGCAAATCCGGTGGATATTATCGGTGATGCGGATGCGGAGCGTTATGCGCATGGCATGAAGGCGCTGCTTCAGGACAAGGAAACGGATGCCATTCTCGTGATGAATTGCCCGACGGCGGTGGTGAACAATCTCTCTGCCGCAGAAGCCGTGATCGAGGCGGCAGGAGGATCGCACAAGCCCGTCTTCACCACCTGGCTTGGCGACAAGGGCGTGCGTGAGGCGCGCGCGGCCTTTCAGGCGCGGCGCATTCCGACCTATGAGACGCCGACAAGCGCGGTGCGCGCTTTCATGCTTCATGTTCGGCACAACAGGAACCAGCGCCTGCTGCTTGAAATCCCCGATGCAGGGCCGGACCGCGCGATGCATGACCGGAAAACCGCCCGCGCCCTCATCGAACAGGCGCTGACTGAAAAGCGCGAATGGCTGAGCGAGGCGGAAGCGAAAAAATTGCTCGCGGCCTACGGCATTCCGGTGGTCGAAACGCGGGTTGTCTCTTCCGGTGCAGAAGCGGCGAAGGTTGCCGATGAGCTTGGCTATCCCGTGGTGCTCAAGATTCTCTCGCCCGACATCACCCATAAGAGCGATGTCGGCGGCGTGGCGCTTGGTCTTGATAATGCGGCATCGGTTGAGGAAGCGGCATCGCGCATGGCGGCGCGTGTCGCGCGTGTGCGGCCTGATGCCGATATTGAAGGCTTTACCGTGCAGCAAATGGCGCGGAAGCCCGATGCATTCGAACTTATTCTTGGCATTGTGGATGACGAGACGTTCGGGCCGGTGATCCTGTTCGGGCAGGGTGGCACATCGGTGGAAGTGGTGCGCGACAAGGCGATGGCGCTGCCACCGCTCAACAAGGTGCTCGCGGATGATCTTATTTCGCGGACACGGATTTCCCGGTTGCTTGAAGGTTATCGCAACAAGCCGCCTGCGGATCGTGATGCGATTTCAATGGCGCTGATGGCGCTGGGTGATCTGGCGGCAGATCACCCGGAGGTCGTGGAGCTTGATATCAACCCGCTATGGGCGGATGCCGATGGCATCATTGCGCTTGATGCGCGGGTGCGGGTTATGCCTGCAAAGGTGAAAGGTACGGCGCGGTTTGCTGTTCGCCCCTATCCGCTCTCGCTGGAGGGGAGCCTCACCGACCGGGAGGGCCGCGTCTATCCGCTTCGCCCGATCCGGCCGGAAGACATGCACCTCACCGATGAGTTGCTTGCCAATAGTGACCCGGAGGATGTGCGGCTGCGCTTTCTCTCGCCGCTACGCAAACTGCCGCGCCAGCTCGCAGCGCGTCTTACGCAGATTGATTATGATCGCGAAATGGCTTTCGTCGTCTTTACCGATGAAACGCGGAAGGAGTTTGCGGCGGTGGGGCGTCTTTCGGAAGACCCGGACCGGGAGCGGGCGGAGTTTGCCATTATCGTGCGCAGCGATCTGCACGGGCATGGGCTTGGCTATGCGCTGATGCGCCAGCTGATCGATTATGGACGGTCGCGCGGTGTCGGCGAAATCTTCGGCCATGTGCTGCGCGAGAACCGGAGCATGCTGAATCTTTGCGACGATCTCGGCTTCACGCGTCATCCGCTGGAAGGTGATCCGACGATTATCGAGACACGGCTTTCGCTTCGCTGATGCAAAGAAAAAGGGGCGCCGAAGCGCCCCTGAACGAAGTGTGGGGAGAGATCAGTCCGCCGCTGTGGCGAGGCTCGCCTCGATTGTCTTCACGCCCGATGCCGGCCTGATCTCGATGCGGCGCGGCTTCAGCTCTTCGGGCACGCGGCGTACGAGATCCACATGGAGGAGGCCGTTCTCCAGATGGGCGCCTTCCACTTCAACATGCTCTGCAAGCTGGAAGCGGCGCTCAAAGCTGCGTCCTGCAATGCCACGATGGAGATAGGTCACATCTTCCGGCTCGGTGCGGCGGCCAGCAATGGTAAGCACATTCTGCTTTACCTCGATCTCAAGATCGGATTCGCCAAAACCTGCGACCGCCACCGAAATGCGATACCCGTTCTCGCTGGTTCGCTCGATATTGTAGGGCGGATAGCTGGGGCTCGTGTCGCGCGTCACGGAATCGAGCAGCGACTGGAGCTGATCAAAGCCAACGGTCGAACGGTAAAGGGGGGAAAAATCGAAATTCCGCATATCTTACATCCTCTTCAAGCGATGTTTCTTGCCTGCGGGAAGCGCGTCATGCCGCCAATGGCCGGCTACAGCCTCCCGCGCCGGACCCGACTGCGGCGTCCGGCAGGGCATATCTGGGAATTTCCCGTTCAGGCTTCAAGAGGGTATAAGTGCCCCTCCGGGCCGTTGACGGCCCCGACACCAAGCCGAATCCGTGGGGGGAGAGACACGATGAGAAGCCTGGTTACCGGCCTTGCGCTGTTGCTGGTTGCGGCCTTTGGCGGGGCGGCCTCTGCAGAGGAAACCGGGGTCATCAAGCTCGGGGCGGCGGTTTCGCTCACCGGCAAGTATTCCTCCAACGGCCAATTTACCAAGAACGGCTATGACCTCGCCGCAAAGCTCATCAATGAAGCGGGCGGGGTGAAGGTCGGGGACAAGTCCTACCGCATCGAGATCATCTATTACGATGATGAATCGACGCCTGCGCGCGGCGCGCAGCTTGTAGAGCGGCTGATCCAGCAGGACGGCGTGAAGTTTCTGCTCGGGCCTTATTCCTCCGGTCTTACGGAAGCAATTGCGCCCGTCACCGAAAAGTATGGCGTGCCGATGGTGGAAGCGAATGGCGCGGCGGTGTCGCTCTTCCGCAAGGGCTATCGCTACCTCTTCGCGGTGCTTTCCACGACCGATCAATATTTGCGCGCGGCGGTTGATCTTGCGGCGGCGCTGAATGAATACCCGTCAAAGCTGCGCGTGGCGATGGCGTTCGAGAATGATCCCTTCTCGCAGGATGTACGCGAGGGCGTGCTGGAAGACATTGTTAAGCACGGCATGAAGGTTGTGGTGGATGACAAGCTGCCGCCCGAACTCAATGACATGTCAGCAACGTTGACCAAGGCAAAGGCGCTGCGGCCGGACCTGTTGCTGATTTCCGGCCATGACAAGGGCGCGGCGCTTGCCGTGCGGCAGATGGCAGATCAGCGCGTCAATGTGCCGATGGTCGCACTCACCCATTGCGACAGCGCGCA
>NZ_JBATWS010000271.1:0-12855 GCF_049672805.1 Parvibaculum sp. | reverse complement strand
CACATGAAGCGTTGCGCCGAAGGGCGCGATCATCTCGATGCCTGCACGTCCTTCGAGTTCATGTGCCAGCCGGTTGATGCGGCGCTGGGAGGCGCTGCTCACCGCCCAGGTGATGAGGCCGGAGCCGCGCACCACTTCTGCTGCCGTGCCGCGCGCGAGAAGCTTGCCGTAAGCGAGGTAGCAAATCTTGTGGCAGCGTTCCGCTTCATCCATGTAATGCGTGCTTACAAGAACGGTCATGCCGCCCTCGGCGAGCATGTGAATTTCGTCCCAGAACTCGCGCCGGGCCTTCGGGTCCACGCCTGCGGTCGGTTCATCGAGCAGCAGCAGCTTCGGCCCATGCATGATGGCGGCGGCAAGCGAGAGGCGCTGCTTCCAGCCGCCGGACAATGTGCCGGCAAGCTGATGGGCGCGGTTTTCGAGATTGAGTTTCGCCAGCGTGTCACTCACCGCCTTGCGCGGATTGGCGAGGCCATAGATGGAGGCAACGAAGGCGAGATTTTCGCGGATCGACAGATCTTCATAGAGGCTGAAGCGCTGCGTCATATAGCCGGTCTTCAGCTTGATGAGGTCGCTTTCCGTCCGGATGTCATGGCCGAGGCAGGTGCCTTCTCCAGCATCGGGCGTCAGCAGTCCGCAAAGCAGGCGGATGGTCGTCGTCTTGCCGCTGCCATTGGGTCCGAGAAATCCATAGATTTCTCCTTCCGCCACCTGCATGTCGATGCTGTCAACAACCCTTGTGCCGCCAAAGCTTTTCGTGAGTCCGTAGACATTAATGACGAGCGGCGCATCTTCAGCCGGGCGGTCTGCGGGGGAGGGGGAGACTCCGTGCGTCCGGCTCATGGCGGTCATTCCGCTCCGGGCGGTATCAAGGACACGGTGGCAGGCTGGCCGGGATGGAAGGCTTCCGGCTCGGCATCGGGCGTTGCTTCCACCATGAAGACGAGCTTCTCCTTCGAGCGGTCGCTATAAATGACGGGCGGTGTGAATTCGGCTTCCGGGGAGATGAAACGGATCGTGCCGGTGGCGTCCGGCGGGCAATTGCTGCAGGAGAGCCGCACCTTTGCGCCATGGCGAAGGTTGGCGAGTTCTGCTTCCGGTACGAAAAAACGCACCTTGATATTGCCAGGCGGCAGCAGGGTGATGACGGGCTGGCCCGCGACCACGGTTTCGCCTTCGCGGAAGAGCACGTCCTGAACGATGGCGCTTGTGGGCGCGTGGCTTTCGCGCCGGGCGAGGCGATATTTCGCCTGATCGAGCGCGGCGGCAGCGGCGAGCATGGCGGCTCCCGCGCGGTCGCTTCTTGCGCGCGCCGTGTCTGCTTCTGCCTGCGGAACATTTCCCCTGCGGTGAAGTTCGAGCTTTCGCTTCAGTTCAAGTTCGGCTTCCTGCAGCGTCGCCTTTGCCGCCTCGAGATTTGCCTGTGCGGCGGCGCTTGCTGCTTCCTCTACCGTTGTCTCCAGCCGGAAGAGGGGCGTGCCCGCCCGCACCCTGTCGCCACGTTCTACCGCGATCTTTTCGATGATGCCGCTTTCCATGGAAGCTACGCGCACATAATCGGCTTCCGCGTAGCCCTGCCAGCTATTGTCGGGGCGTTCGTCGCAAGCGGAAAGAAGAAGCGCGGTCACGCAGGCGAACATGAGGGAGGGGAGACGCATCATTTACGCTCCCCTGTCCGCTGCGAGACCGCGCCGAACGAATTCCGCATGGGCGGAAAAGAAGCCGTCCGGATCGAGTTGCGGAATCGCGCCGAATGTATTGCGGCCAATCGTGTTGAGGAGGATCGGGAAGATGATGTCCTGCACCGCTGCCTCGATATTGCAGGGCCGGAACTCGCCGCGCTCGATCCCGCGCCGGATGATCCGGCCGAGACTTTTGAAGGCGCGGAGCACCACGGCCTCGAGATAGAAATTTCTGATCTCCGGGAAATTGCCTGCTTCCGCAAGGATGATCTTGAGGAGGGCGGGAAGCTCCGTCGTCGTCGCCACTTCCTGCAGGCGCGCAAGGATGAAGTCGATGAGCTCGCCACTCGGCCCTTCATGGGTGTCGATCAGCTTCTCGATGGCGTCAAAGCGGGGCGTCGCGATCTCTCGCACGATGGCGGCGAAGAGATCGGCCTTGCTTTCGAAATAGAGATAGATCGTCGCCTTGCTGACGCCTGCGACTTCCGCCACATCTTCAAGCCGGGCCGCCGCGAAGCCGCGTTCGGAAAAGACCTGAAGGGCCGCGGCCCTGATTTCAGCCGGGCGGGCTTCCTTGCGTCTTTGTCTTTTCGGTACCGGCCGCGCCATCGGCGATCCTGCGTCCATTTAATGACTGACTGGACAGTTAGTAATATACACAGGCGAGGTCGTCAAAGGAAAATGCGATAGGAGGTAGGGGAGCGGGTCAGGCCGGTTCGGTATCGTCCGGCTCGCCGACCTCATCCGGGCGGGTCAGACGTCTACCATCAAGCAGGCGCTCGCGCCGGGCAGCCTCGATTTTGGAAATTTTCTTTTCCGCACCAGTGCGCCCGAAGCGAATGCGGTTTGCGGCGGCTTTTGCCTTGTCCTGCTTTTTCGCCTCGCGCCTCTTTTCGGCGCGCGTTTTTTCTCCGGCCGCCTTTTCGAGGCGCGCTCTTTTCCGGAAAGAGGAGAAATTGACTATATTTCCGCCGTCCGAATCCATAACTTGCCTGCGAGCTGGCGATGCGGCGCCGGGGCCGCTCTGATCGTTCGGAATTCTAGGACAAACCCTGTCCGGGAGGAACCGAAGACACGCGCCCGTCACGTCTGGTTTGCCGCTGGAGATGCTTTTGAATTCGATCCTGACCTATATCGCGGGTCTTCTCGTTGTATTGCTTTTTGCGGCGCTGGTCGGCCCGAGCCTGGTGGACTGGAACCAGTTTCGCGCCGAGATCGAGGCGCAGGCATCGGAAGCGGTCGGGCGTCCTGTCAGCATCGGTGGCGACATCAGGTTTCAGATGCTGCCCGCACCGCAGATGACGCTGAACAAGATCAAGATCGGTCATCTCGCAAATTCAGGTTCGCTGCCTTCCAATCACAATTTTGCAACTTTTGAAGCGATTGACGCGGAAGTGGCGCTTGCGCCGCTTCTCGGGGGCGACATCAAGATCACCAGCATTGTTGTGCTGCGGCCGCAGATCAATCTCGAGATCCTGCCCGATGGCACGCCCAACTGGGGTGCCCTCGATATGGCCGAGCGCATTCCGGCCAATGGCATGTTCTCTCTGGCCTCGATCAGTCTCGACAAGGCGAGCTTTGAAGGGGGCACCCTCAACTATTCCAACCGCGTCAATGGCCGGGCATGGAAGGCGGAGAATGTGAGCGGCGAGATCGTCGCCTCCTCGCTGCTCGGGCCGATGCGCATGGATGCCGAAGCCGTGCTTGGCGGCGTGCCCGTTGCCATGCGGATCGGGCTTGGTGCCTTTGACGGACAGAAGGCGTTTCAGGTCACGGCGGAAATTGAAGCGCAGAATTATCCCGCGCGCTTTCTCTTCTCCGGCGTTGCGACCGAGCCTGCCATTACGGCGCGGCTCGATGGCAACGGGCGGTTGCGCATTGGCGATGCGAGCAATGATGGGGCATCGCCGGAGGTGCTTCGTGTGGATGCGGGTCTGGTGCTCAATATGCGCGGGCTTGATCTGCGCAACCTCACCGTTGCGTCTGCTGGCTCCACGCTGACAGGCGATGCGCAAATACGCTGGGAGCGGCGACCTGTCTTCTCGCTCGATCTTTCCTCTGAAAGTTTCTCGCTTGATCCGCTGCTTGATCTTGTCGCGCGGGACAAGGAAAAGCGGGAAGCGCCGCTGGCCGACATGATCATGGCTACGCAGCCGCCTGCCTGGCTCGATGGCAATGTCGAGATCGAGGCGAAGACATTGCTCGTCCGCAATGTACCGCTGCGCGAGGTGATGCTTGATCTTTCGCTGGAGAAGGGCGCGCTTGAAATCAGGCGCGCCTCTGCGGAGCTTGGCGGTTCAACGCAGATCGAGCTTGGCGGAAAACTTTCTCCCGATGAAGAAGGCTCCCGCTTTGATGGCAGGGGAGAGATGAAGAGCGCGAATGTTGCGGCGCTTGCTTCATGGCTTGCACCTGTGAGCGGAGAGGCGGCGCGCGCCACGGCGGCCCGCTCGCCTTTCTCCATCAGATCGCGTCTGCGTTTCGAGCACGGGCTTTATGTGTTCGATGAGATCGCGGCTGCCAATGCGCGCGATCTTGCATCGCCTGCGCTGCGCGGCAAGCTCCGTGTCGATACATCGGGAAAGCGGCCTGCCATTGGTGCGGATTTCGATATTGCGCGCTTTGACTTCGAACCGCTGACCGCGCTTCTGCCAGAAGGGGGCGACGCGCTCGCATGGCTTGATGCGCACGACATTGCTCTGAGGCTTCATGCGGAAGACCTCACGCTTTTCCGGCAGAGGATGAAAGGTGTCGAGACAGAACTGTCGCTTCGCTCGGGCACGCTCGGCATTTCGCGCCTTGATGTCAAAAATATTTCCGGCGCTGCCTTGTCGCTTTCGGGCGAGCTGGCAGGCGTGACCACCGGCGCGCGCGATGATGTGAAGGGGCGCTTCAGCGGCACGATCAAGGCGGATCGTTTCGGTGGACTTCTTGAGATAGGCGGCTTCGATGTGCCGGATATTGAAGGTCCGGTTGATCTCATCATTACGGGTGCTTCCGGCGAAGCGGAAGACAGCCAGTTGCGCGTTGATACGCTCACACTGCGCGGCACGGTGCGCGGCAGCCGGGTCGATGGTGTAGCGAAGCGGCGTCATGGCGCACGGGGCGGCGTGGATCGGCTCGAATTTTCCGGCACGGCGGCGAATGAAGAAGGCCGTGTGCTTCTTGAGCAGCTTGGTCTTGCGCCACAGGCTGATCTTTCGGGCACGGGCACTGTCTCTGTGCAGCTTGATGGTGATACGGGCGGCATCTACGACACCAATTTCCGTGCGAATGTCGGCGGCACCACGCTGACGGCGCGCGGCAAGGTGGAAAAACCGTTTGAAGCTTTGCGCTTCACGGGACGTGTCGATATTGCGGCGTCTGGTGTGATGCATGTGCTTGGCGGTTTCGGCGCGCCGAAGCCGCTTGCAGACTGGGTCGGGGCGCAGGCTGCCGGTCCCGGATTTGTCTTGTCGTCCGATGTTATCTGGGACAAGGCAAGCCTCGCGCTTTCCGATTTTGAAGGCGTTGCGGGCAGTTTCCGTCTCTCGGGCAATGCGAACTGGGTGGCGGGCGAGGGCGAGACGCTGCCGCGCTTCACGGGCAGTATCGAGGCAAATGGTATCGATCTCACCCCGCTCATTGTTGAGAAGGACAGCGAAACGATCTGGCCCGCTGATGCCCTCGACTGGTCGGCATTGGCGAAGCTTGATGCGGAAGTTGATCTCAAGGTGGGCAGCGTGGTGCTGGGCAGGCTCGCGGCGGGCGATGTTACGACGCGGCTTTCCGTCTCTCATGGTGTGCTGACCGCTTCGCCCTTTGTCGGCTCCTATGGGCGGGGGCGTCTTTCCATTGGTGCGCGGATCGAGGGCGGTGAGGGGCAGCCTGGCATCGGCCTCACCATCCTGCTTGAGAATGCGGATTTGCGTTCGGCCATCACCCCTGTTGTCGGTGCCGCACCGGCGACTGGCAGGCTTGATCTCAATGCGCAGGTGCAGGCTGAGGGACGTAGCTGGCTCGGGCTTGTGTCGTCTCTTGCGGGCAACGCGACGGCGAAATTGTCGGGCGCCCAGATAGAGCCGCTTGATCTGCCCGGCTTCTCTGCCGGTCTTTCCCGGTTAAGCGAGATCGAGGCTTTCCCGGCGCTGGTGGAGGAAAAGCTTTTTCAAGGGGCGACGGCATTTGAGGATACGGAACTTTCCTTCGCCATTGCGGATGGATTGATCCGCAGTTCCGAAGCCTCGCTTGCGCTCACGGGCGGGAAGGGCGCGCTTGATCTTTTCTATGATCTGCCGCGCCTTGCTTCCGACACGGCGCTTGCCGTCGAACTGGCGGCGCCCGAAGGAGTCCCCGGCTTCACCATCAGCGCGGTCGGACGGGGTCAGAAGCTCGACATCGTCACGGACACGCTTGATCTGCAAAACTTCATGGCGCGCCGTCTGCTCCAGAAGAGCCTTGAGGAAGCGGGAGCCGGTGTGCCGAAGGAATTGCGCGAATTGTTGGAGGTTCCGGCAGGACAGGGCGGCGGTGCCATGCCGCTGCCACGCCCTGCGGCAGGCCACTGATCGCCCGTTATTTCTCCACGGGGCAGGCGGAACTCTGCTTCGCCTGAATGGCCTTCAACACATGTACGCGGATCGCGGAGGAGAGGCTTCCCTTTTCGCCGCGTGCAAGGTCGATCCGGCGAACAAGCTCATTGACCGAGGTTTTTTCGGAGCAGGCGAGTTCCTTCAGCGCCTCCCAGAAGGGGCGTTCAAGCGAGATTGACGTGCGGTGGCCTGCAATGGTCACCGAGCGTTTGACATCCGAGAAATCCTCGTCAGTCGTCTCGCCTGTCATGCCGCTCCTTCCGTGCCGGGATTACTCCGGTGCGATCATCTTTTCGGGACGGACAACCTCGTCGAACTCAGCATCCGTCACATAGCCGCCGCCGACAGCTTCTTCGCGCAGCGTGGTGCCGTTCTTGTGAGCGGTCTTGGCGATCTTCGCGGCGTTGTCATAGCCGATCTTCGGGGCAAGGGCTGTGACAAGCATCAGCGAACGCTCAAGGGCGGCCTTGATGTTGTCTTCGCGCGGCTCGATGCCGACGACGCAATTATCCGTGAAGCTCACCGCCGCATCGGCCATCAGCCGCACGGACTGAAGGAAATTGTAGGCCATGACCGGGTTGAACACGTTCAGCTCGAAATGGCCCTGGCTGCCCGCAAAGGTGAGGGCGGCGTGGTTGCCGAAAATCTGCACGCACACCTGTGTCAGCGCCTCGCACTGGGTCGGGTTCACCTTGCCAGGCATGATGGAGGAGCCGGGTTCGTTTTCCGGCAGCGCCAGTTCGCCAAGGCCGGAGCGCGGGCCCGAGCCAAGGAAGCGGATGTCATTTGCGATCTTGAAGAGCGATGCAGCAACCGTGTTGATTGCGCCGTGGCTGAAGACCATGGCGTCGTGAGCGGCGAGCGCTTCGAACTTGTTTGGCGCGGTCTTGAAAGGAAGCTGCGTAATGGCAGCAACCTTCTCCGCCACTTTTTCGGCAAAGCCGATCGGCGCATTGAGGCCGGTGCCGACAGCAGTGCCGCCCTGGGCAAGCTCCATCAGCTTCGGCAGCGTCTGCTCGATGCGTTCAATGCCGTTCTCGACCTGCTTCGTGTAGCCCGAAAACTCCTGACCGAGTGTCAGCGGCGTTGCATCCTGGGTGTGGGTGCGGCCGATCTTGATGATGTGGTTCCAGGCCTGCGCCTTGTCGTTCAGCGCGTTGCGCAGCTTCTGCAGGGCGGGGAGCAGACGGTGGTGAATTTCTTCCGCGCAGGCAATGTGCATAGCCGTCGGATAAGTATCGTTCGACGACTGGCTCATATTCACATGGTCGTTCGGGTGAACGGGCTTCTTCGAGCCCATCTCGCCGCCGAGCAGTTCGATGGCGCGGTTCGAGATCACCTCATTCGCGTTCATGTTGGACTGGGTGCCCGAACCCGTTTGCCAGACGACGAGCGGGAAATGCGCGTCGAGCTTGCCTTCGATCACTTCCTGTGCTGCCTGCACGATGGCGTTGCCGATCTTCGGGTCGAGGCGGCCAAGCTCCATATTCGCTTCCGCTGCGGCGCGCTTCACAATGCCGAGCGCGCGGACCACGGGAAGGGGCTGCTTTTCCCAGCCGATCTTGAAATTGCCAAGGCTGCGCTGTGCCTGCGCGCCCCAATATTTGTCGGCGGCGACCTCGATGGGGCCGAAAGTATCGGTTTCTGTGCGGGTCTTGGTCATGTCGGGCGCTCCAGCAGGCCGCCGGATACCGGCGGAAAAGATCAACCGGGCGCCGGTTTAGCATGCGGGCATTTGAACGCCAAGGCGCGGTATGCGCCAAAGCCTAAGAGGCAGGCGGGCTATTTCTTGCGGAAAGCGTCGAGGCTCACCACTTCGCCGACCGCTTCCGCAGCGGGTTGCTCCGGCTTTGAGGCTTCGGTGGCGGGTTCCGCCTCGCGGCTGCTGTTTCCCGTACCTTCCACCTGAAATTGCAGTCCGAACTGTACGCTCGGATCAAAGAAGCCCTGAATGGCGGAGAAGGGGACGCTCAGATGTTCGGGAATCTTGTTGAAGGTCAGTTCCACCGAGAAGCGTTCGTCGCTCACTTCCAGATTCCAGAACTGGTGCTGGAGCACGATGGTCATTTCTTCCGGGTATTGCTTGCGGAGTCTCTCTGACATCTCGACGCCCGGCGCATCGGTGCGGAAGGAAATGTAGAAATGATGTTCGCCCGGCAGGCCCTCATCGCGCGCGATTTTCAGCGCGCGGCGCACGACGCCCCGCAGCGCGTCCTGCGCCAGCACGTCATATCGCATCAGGTCTTCGGCCAAGATCAGCTCCAAATTCGTGAATCAGGCTCTAATAACGGTGATTCAACCAGCGTTTCCACCGGAAATCCAGATGAGCGCGCAGGTTTCACTCCGTTGTGACAGGAACGCCGCAACCTGGAAATCGTCTCATGGACCGGAAAGAAAAGTGGAGGCTTCTGTTGCCAGGTGCCTCCGAACCCCGCCTTACCCGGCTAAGGGCAAGGGCTTCAATCGAGGTTGTCGCGCCGCATTACGCAGCGAGACGTGCCTCAGCATAGTTGTCGTTGGCAACTATAAAACGGCCCGATGACGGCGGAACCATGCCGGGCAAAAAGACTGTCTTTACACCCTCGTCGATCCTGTTTCGCCCCCGAAAGCCCTGCCACGACAGGAGAAACTTTTGGTGGAGGCGCCGGGTACCGCCCCCGGGTCCGAATGGTTTATTCCACAATCCGTTTATCGCCATAGTCGGCGGCGAACCACCGACACGGCTAATATAGGGCGGGAGAGTGAATTTTGAACCTCCATTCCCGCTCTCGGGGAGAATATTTTAGCGGTTCACTCTGCGGGAAGGTTCGCGCGGAAAAGGCGGATGACATTGCCGCCCATCACCTTGGTGATTTCCTCTTCCGTGAAACCCGTTTTCCGCATTTCCTCGGTAAGTACCGCAAGCTCCGATGTGTCGAAGGCGACGCTGACCGCGCCGTCATAGTCGGAGCCGAGGCCCACATGATCGGCGCCCAGCAGGTCGATTGCGTAGCGGATTGTCTTCACCACATTTTCGGGGCTCGGGTCGCAGACAGCTCCCTCCCAATAGCCGATGCCGATGACGCCGCCCTTTGCGGCGATGCGCCTGGCGAGATCATCGGAAATGTTGCGCGGGCTGTCGCAGGCGCCGCGAAGGCCCGTATGGGAGAGAACGAGGGGCCGCGTTGCAAGAGCCAGAGTGTCCTCCACGACGGCGGGAGAGGAATGGGCAACATCGACGATGATGCCGAGGCGCTCCATCTCCTTTAGGGCTTCGCGACCAAAGGGAGTGAGGCCTTCGCCGGAAGTGCCGTGCAGTGAGCCGCCCAGCTCATTGTCGAAGAAGTGGTGGAGGCCCATCAGCCGGTAGCCGGCATCATAAAGGCGCTGGATATTCTCGATCTTTCCTTCGAGCGGGTGGGAGCCTTCCGCACCAAGCAGCCCGCCAACGACAGTTGCGCCTTCCGCCCGTGCGGCCAGCAATGCGTCAAGATCGGCGCGGCTGCGGATGACGCGAAGCTGATCGGGAGCCTGTTCCTCCAGGCGCTCAAGCTTCCATGCCTGATAGAGTGCCCGTTCGATGAGGCTGCCCCAAGTGCGGGCGGGCCAGCGCTGGATCATCAGCAGCCAGTGCAGAATGTCCGAAGCGGCCTCATTGCTCTCGTAATTCTGCCCGGCCGGTACTTTGGTCACGGCGGTGAAAACCTGAAGCGCCACATTACCCTCTGCGAGACGCGGCAGGTCCACATGGCCGCGCGATGAGCGTTTGCGCAGATCGCGTGCCCAGAGAAGCGGGTCAGCATGAAGGTCGGCAATGACAAGCCGGTCATGCAGGGTGCGGGTCTCCGCGCTCAGCGGATAGGGTTCGTGTTCCACCACGCGATTGATCTGACCGTCCAGAATGCCCGGTATCAGAGCGAGGACGAGAATCACCGCGAGAACGAGAAAACCGGCAATACCGAGAAAGAGGCGCTTCATAGGGTTTTATCCCTGATTTTTCTGTGTTGTGTGAGACAGCCTGACTGCCCGACCGGGAGAGGCCTGCTGTGCCCCTGTGGATAACTTATCGGTGGTGGCGGTGGAATGCACCTGCCGTCCCGGCTAGACTGGGTATGTCGATTCTCGGGAACTGAAAATGCAGCAATATCTCGACCTTATGCGTCTCACGCGCGATACGGGTGTGACCAAAACCGACCGCACAGGGACGGGCACGCGCAGTATTTTCGGCCATCAGATGCGCTTCGACCTTTCGAAGGGCTTTCCGCTCGTCACGACGAAGAAGCTCCATACCAAATCCATCATCCATGAGCTGCTGTGGTTTCTCGCCGGCGACACGAATATTCGCTACCTGAAGGCGAATGGCGTCAGCATCTGGGATGACTGGGCGGATGAAAACGGCGAGCTTGGCCCCGTTTACGGGCATCAGTGGCGCTCCTGGCCGACGCCGGATGGCGGCAAGATCGACCAGATCCGTAATCTCGTCGATCAGATCAAATCAAACCCGGATTCGCGCCGCCTCATCGTGTCGGCATGGAATGTGGCGGATGTGGACAAGATGGCGCTGCCGCCCTGCCATTGCCTGTTCCAGTTCTATGTCGCGGAAGGGAAGCTCTCCTGCCAGCTCTATCAGCGCTCGGCAGATATTTTCCTCGGCGTGCCTTTCAACATCGCCTCCTATGCGCTGCTCACCATGATGCTGGCGCAGGTGACGGGGCTGCAGCCGGGTGAGTTCATCCACACGTTCGGCGACGCGCATCTCTACCTCAACCATCTGGAGCAGGCTGACAAGCAGCTTGCACGCGAGCCGAAGAAGCTGCCGGTCATGCACATCAACCCGGATGTGAAGAGCCTTTTTGACTTCACCTTTGATGATTTCCGGCTCGAGGGATACGACGCCCATCCGCACATCGCAGCGCCTGTTGCGGTCTGATGCGCTGGCGCGATGGCATCGTCGTCACGCTGCTCATCATCGTGGTTCTGTTGCTTGCCGCTTTTTCCATGTGGATCATCCTTCTGCGGATGCGGCCCCTCGATACGGAAATGCTGCGCGCACCGGGATTTTCGCAGATGGATACGCATGACTTTGTAACGGTGTTCGCATGACGGTCCATGTTTCCTTCTTCATCGCCATCGCGGAGAACGGCGTCATCGGCAAGGACAATGCGATGCCGTGGCGGCTTTCGAGCGATCTCAGGCGGCTGAAGGCGATGACGATGGGCAAGCCTGTCATCATGGGGCGTAAAACATGGGAGAGCTTTCCGAAACGGCCCTTGCCGGGCAGGCCCAATCTGATCGTGACGCGCGATGCGGATTATGACGCGCCGGGCGGTGAGGTTTTCACGAGCGTCGATGAGGCGGTAGCGCGCGGCGAGGCGCTGGCGGGTGAGCTTGATGTTGACGAGGTGGTGATCCTCGGCGGTGCGCAGATTTATCAGGCGTTGCTGCCGCGCGCGACGCGTATCTACCTTACCGAAGTTCACGCGTCGCCCGATGGCGATACGCGGTTCACTTTCGACAGGTCTGACTGGCGCGAAGTGACGCGGGAGCGCCATGAGGCGGGAGAAAAGGACAGCGCGCCTTACTCCTATGTGCTTTACGAGAGGCGCGATTGAGTTGCACGGGACGGTGTCCCACAATAGTAAACCTGTTCTGTAACGGCTTCCCGATGGAGATGGCTTATGGATGTGCGTGCGGCGGTAGCCTTTGAGGCTGGCAAACCTCTCGAGATTGAAACCGTGCAGCTTGAAGGCCCGAAGGCCGGTGAAGTGCTGGTGGAAATCAAGGCAACGGGCATTTGCCACACGGATGCCTTCACGCTTTCAGGCGATGACCCGGAAGGCGCTTTCCCTGCGATCCTCGGCCATGAAGGCGCGGGCGTTGTGGTGGAAGTCGGCCCCGGTGTGACATCGCTCAGCGTGGGCGATCATGTGATCCCGCTCTACACGCCTGAATGCCGCCAGTGCAAAAGCTGCACGAGCCGCAAGACCAATCTCTGCACCTCCATCCGCGCGACGCAGGGCAAGGGGCTGATGCCCGATGGCACGAGCCGCTTCTCCTACAAGGGCAAGCCCGTGCTGCACTATATGGGCTGCTCCACCTTCGCCAATTACACGGTGCTGCCCGAGATTGCGCTTGCCAAGGTGCGCAAGGACGCGCCCTTCGACAAGATTTGCTACATCGGTTGCGGCGTGACGACGGGCATTGGTGCTGTCATTTTCACGGCAGGCGTCGAGGCGGGCGCAAATGTTGTGGTGTTCGGTCTTGGCGGCATTGGCCTCAACGTCATTCAGGGCGCGCGCATGGTGGGTGCCGACATGATTGTCGGCATTGACATCAATCCGGAGCGTGAGGCGCTCGGCCGTCAGTTCGGCATGACGCATTTCGTGAATCCGAAAGAGATCAAGGGTGATCTCGTCGGCCACATTATTGAGCTGACGGGCGGCGGCGCGGATTACAGCTTCGAATGTATCGGCAATGTGAACACGATGCGTCAGGCGCTGGAATGCTGCCATCGCGGCTGGGGTCAGAGCATCATTGTCGGTGTTGCTGGGGCCGGTCAGGAAATCTCGACAAGTCCGTTCCAGCTCGTCACAGGCCGCGTCTGGAAGGGTACGGCCTTTGGC
>NZ_JBATWS010000270.1:0-3270 GCF_049672805.1 Parvibaculum sp. | reverse complement strand
ACTCTGAGAAATACCCGATACTTACAACCGGCTTTAACCCGATCTTTTTAGGGTTCGACAGAGTCGAATGGAGCCGGATTGATGAAGAACGTCACTACTCTCTTTCTCGCCATTGCGCTGGCGCTTGTCGCGCCGGGCAGCGTCATGGCTGAAAGCCGCATCAAGGACATTGTGCGGGTAGAGGGCGTCCGAAAAAATCTTCTCGTCGGATATGGGCTCGTGATCGGCCTCAATGGTACGGGCGACCAGCTTCGCAACGTGCCTTTCACCGAGCAGACGCTGGCGAGCATGTTGAAGCGAATGGGCGTCAATCTTTCGGAAGATGATCTCAAGACAAAGAACGTGGCTGCGGTGATGGTGACAGCTGATTTGCCGCCCTTCGCGCGCCAGGGCACATTGATGGATGTTTCCGTTGCGACGCTTGGGGATGCGAAGAGCCTTGCTGGCGGCATTCTCCTTGTTACGCCGCTGATGGCCGCAGACGGGCAGGTCTATTCCATTGCCCAGGGGGCAGTCGCCATTTCCGGCTTCGAAGCATCAGGTGCTGCGCAGAGCGTGACCAAAGGCGTGCCAACGCGTGGCCGGATCGTCAACGGGGCGGTGGTGGAGCGCGAGATACCGGACCAACTCAATCAGCTTGGTGTTGTCCGCCTCAATCTTCGTAATCCGGATTTTACGACCGCTATTCGTATTGCGGATGTTATCAACCGTCACTTCGGAGCGGTGGTGGCCAATCCGCTGGATCTCAACAATGTCGAAGTTCAGATCCTGCCGCGCTATGACAGGCAGGTTGCGCGGCTTATTTCCGAGATCGAGAATCTGAAAGTACGTCCCGCCACGCAGGCCAAGGTCGTCATCGACGAAAAATCTGGCACCATCGTCATCGGTGCAGATGTTCGTATCAGCAAGGTTGCGATCACCCATGGCAGCCTGACTGTGAAAGTCACCGAGACGCCGCAGGTTTCGCAGCCATCGCCCTTTGCGGAGCAGGGTGAAACCGTTGTCGTGCCGCGCACGGATATTGATTATGACGAAGGCGGCCCCGCTTCCTTCGAGATTGTCGATGGGTCAACCACGCTTGAAGCGCTGGTAACAGGGCTCAACCGGCTTGGCATGACGCCGGGAGACATCATCGCGATCCTTCAGGCGATCAAGGCAAGCGGGGCGATGCAGGCCGAGATCGAGGTAATATGATGTCAATTTCTGTTTCATCGCTCGGGCCTTCTGCTTTCGATCTTGACCGGATCGTGAAGTCACCCCGCGTGGATGTATCGGCATCACGTTCCGCTCCGCCCCCTGTGGAGCGCTTTACGAGCCGCGCAATACCAATGCCCGATAATCCGGGTGGTGCATTGCCACCGACGGGAGGGCGCGCTTTCGCACGGATTCAATATGCGCCTGCACCTACCATAGAAGGTGCCTCACCGCATCATGCGCATGACCCGATGCGGAAAGCGGCGCAGGAATTTGAGGCACTCATGCTCGCGCAGATGTTCGACCACATGTTCAAGGGGCTCGAGACGAACACGCTCTTTGGCGGCGGCCATGCGGAATCGATTTATCGAAGTTTTCTGATGCAGACAATTGGCGAAGCTGTGGCAGAGAGCGGTGGCATCGGCATTGCCGAGCTCATCCATCGCGATATGGCGCGCGCTTATGGTGCCGCAAATTCTGGCGAGTGGGGGTAGAGGCATGAATGAGACGGGAAAGAAGCTCTCGGAGAAGATCAAGTCCTTCGATGAGGTAGCCATTGTCGAAGAGACGTCTGTTGCAGAGGTGAGCCCGCAGGTCGATGAAGCTGCGGTCGCGCGCCTTGCAGCGGTGGAGATGCGCATGGCGAAGGCGCTTTCAGACCTGACCGAGACGCTGGAAGAGGAGGCGAAGGCGGTTTACGAGCTTCGCTATGAATTTCTGCCCGAAGCCGCGGACCGGAAAGAGGCGCTGCTTGTCGCGCTGGAGGGGCTAGTCGAGGAAGCTTCATCTGACGCCCCCCGTAGCTGGATCGCCGAAACATTCGGGGCCGGGTTACAGAAGCTTGCGCAAGCCGCCCAGAATAATGAAAGGGCGCTCAGATTGCTTGACGAAACCGTTCGGCAGATCGTCGGCCTGCATGTGAAGGCGGAGAAGGAGATGGGCAGCGAAGGGCTTTATGCTTCCTCCGGCCGGCAGGTGGAGCCAGCCGAGTTTTCCCTCGCAGGGATGAATTTAGATCTCTAGATCGGGATGAGCCAGGCACAAGAAAAGCGGCTTCAACGAGAAGCCGCCTTTTCTTTGGCTTCTGATGCGTCACGAAATCCGCATATCTGCATTGACGTCGATCGTCTGGCCATTATCGAGAAGCACGCTTGTCGTACCACCGGACTGGATGACCTGTGCAATGGTCTGCTTGATGAAAGTGCGCGCCGGGATCGAGTTGCCGTTCTCGTCGGCAGCGATGACCTCGATGCGATAGGCGCCCTCATCGACCGCCGCGCCGTTGTTGTTCTTGCCATCCCAGTCGATCACATGGCGATCACCGGAATAGGTGAACTCGCCATGCCGGACAATATTGCCCTGTGCGTCCGCAATCACATAGACAGCCTGCTCAGGGGTATCATCGAGGGTGACGGCGAAGCTCGCGCTTCCATCCTTTAGCGTCACTGTATTGCCCTGTACCTCAACCTGACGCCCGATCAGGGAAACGGCGGTTTGTGAGGATAGATTGGCGATGGCGCTCGTCAAATTGTCGAGCTTGCCGTTCATTTGAACGGATTGCTCAACCTGCGAAAACTGCGCAAGCTGCGTCACGAACTGCGTTGCATCGAGTGGCGCCAATGGATCCTGATACTTCATCTGAGCCGTCATCAGCTTCAGAAAGGCGTTGTAGTCAGATGTCGTCTGCGGAATGGCGGTCATGGGAATCTCCTTGGCGCTCCTGGCCGGCGGGGTCAGAGCCTTATGTCGATGACACCATCAATGCGATGGCTCATCTGTGTGGGTTCATGCGCAGTCTCGCTGCCGGACAGGCGATGTGGACTTTGGCTACCGCGCTTCTCTTCGGAATCGCTCGAGCTGCCCCGACGCTCGGTGAACTCAAACTGCGTTGTGCCATCGGCAAAGCCGAGATCACTGAGAGCACGGTTCAGCATCTGATGGTTGTTTTGCAGCAGCACCAATGTGTCCGGGCGCGCGGAGGCGATGCTGATTTTCAATAGTCCGTCACTCATGCGCAGCGAGATATCGACCTCACCCAATTCTTCGGGGAAAAGACGAAGCGTCAGGCTGTCGCGC
>NZ_JBATWS010000269.1:0-6803 GCF_049672805.1 Parvibaculum sp. | reverse complement strand
GAGAACACGTCGAACAGGCGGTCGCCCG
Organism: Parvibaculum sp.; assembly: GCF_049672805.1. Lineage (GTDB taxonomy): Bacteria > Pseudomonadota > Alphaproteobacteria > Parvibaculales > Parvibaculaceae > Parvibaculum. The sequence goes on along the minus strand of NZ_JBATWS010000269.1, from coordinate 6,775 downwards.
TCAGCGCCCAGAAGGCAGCGGGACCATAGCCCCAAGTGACGGTCTCATTCAGCGCACGGAAGACAACAAGATCAAGCGCATCCCACCACTCGCGCGTCGCCGGCATAAGCCACGACGCCCCGAGCAGCAACGCCGCCGCTGTCCAGATAGCAAGATGACGGAAATCCCAGCGGTTCTCAAATATGCTGGTCCCACGATCAGGCATTGCGGTGAAGTCTCCCTGTCAGAATTGCGACAGGAATATAACCGCTATCTGCCCTTTTTCCCCGGATATTTTCTCGCTCTCGTTCCCGGCCTGCCGCTGGTGGAGCGGCCTTTAGGTTTTGTCGTACGGGCGACGCTTTCTTCCACGGCTGACTGGCGGGCCATCGGGTCGTCGGCGATGGCGAGTTCGGTGGCTTCGAGGCGTTTGATTTCGTCGCGGAGGCGGGCGGCGGTTTCGAATTCGAGGTCGGCGGCGGCTTCCTTCATGCGGGCTTCGAGGTCCGCAATATGGGCGCGGAGATTGTGGCCGATGAAGCTGTCATTTGCTTCGCTCGTATCCACGCGCACGTGGTCGCGCTCATAGACACTTTCGAGAATGTCGCCGATGTTGCGGCGGATGCTTTCCGGCGTGATGCCGTGTGCCTCATTATAGGCTTTCTGCTTTTCGCGGCGGCGCGCGGTTTCGGCCATGGCGCGTTCCAGCGAGCCGGTGATGTTGTCGGCATAGAGAATGACGCGACCATCCACATTTCGCGCGGCGCGGCCAATGGTCTGGATGAGCGAGGTTTCCGAGCGCAGGAAGCCTTCCTTGTCCGCATCCAGAATGGCGACCAGCGCACATTCGGGAATGTCGAGACCTTCGCGCAGCAGGTTGATGCCGATCAGCACATCGAAGGCGCCGAGCCGCAGATCGCGGATGATCTCGATGCGCTCCAGCGTGTCGATGTCCGAATGCATGTAGCGCACGCGGATGCCCTGCTCATGCATATATTCGGTGAGGTCTTCGGCCATGCGCTTTGTCAGCGTGGTGACAAGCACGCGCTGGCCCTTCGCCGCTACCTCGTGACATTCGGCGATGAGATCGTCCACCTGCGTTGCGACGGGCCGGACGATGGTGGGCGGATCGATGAGGCCTGTTGGGCGAATGACCTGTTCGACGAAGACGCCGTCTGTCTGCTCCATCTCCCACGGGCCAGGCGTTGCAGAGACGAAAATGGATTGCGGGCGCATCGCATTCCATTCCTCGAAGCGCATGGGCCGGTTGTCCACGCAGGAAGGCAGGCGGAAGCCATATTCGGCCAGCGTTGACTTGCGCCGATAGTCGCCCCGGAACATGCCGCCGATCTGCGGGATCGTGACATGGCTTTCATCCGCAAAGACAAGCGCATTGTCAGGCAGATATTCAAACAAAGTTGGCGGCGGCTCGCCGGGCTTGCGGCCCGTGAGATAGCGCGAATAGTTTTCGATGCCCGCGCAGCTTCCCGTTGCCTCCATCATTTCGAGGTCGAACTGGGTGCGCTGTTCAAGGCGCTGCGCTTCCAGCAGCTTGCCCTGTCCCTTCAGCTCCTGCAGGCGCACCTGAAGATCATGCTTGATCTCTTCCATCGCCTGATTGAGCGTCGGGCGCGGCGTGACATAGTGCGAATTGGCGTAGAGCTTCACTTCCCTGAAGCTGTCGGTTTTCTGGCCCGTCAGCGGATCGAACTCCGCGATTTCCTCGACCTCATCCCCGAAGAGAGAGATGCGCCAGGCGCGGTCTTCATAGTGGGCGGGAAAGATTTCGACAGTATCGCCGCGCACGCGGAACGTACCGCGGCCAAAGGCCTGGTCGTTGCGTTTGTATTGCAGCGCCACGAGGTCGGCGAGAAGCTGCTTGCGGTCGAGCCGCTCTCCCACCTTCACCGAGAAGGTCATGGCCGAATAGGTTTCGACCGAACCGATACCATAGATACAGGAAACGGAAGCAACGATGATGACATCATCGCGCTCGAGCAGCGCGCGCGTGGCGGCGTGGCGCATCCTGTCGATCTGCTCGTTGATCGAGCTTTCCTTTTCTATGTAGGTGTCGGTGCGCGGGACATAGGCTTCCGGCTGGTAGTAGTCGTAGTAGGAGACGAAATACTCCACCGCGTTTTCAGGAAAGAAGCTCTTGAACTCGCCATAGAGCTGCGCGGCGAGCGTCTTGTTCGGGGCGAGGATCAGGGCAGGGCGCTGGGTGCGGTAGATGACCTGCGCCATTGTGTAGGTTTTGCCCGAGCCGGTGACGCCCAGCAGCACCTGATCGCGCTCGCCTTTTTCAATGCCATCCACCAGTTCGGCGATGGCGGTGGGCTGGTCGCCGGCCGGCTCATATTCCGAGACGAGCTTGAAGCGGACGCCGCCTTCCGACTTTTCCGGGCGCACGGGGCGATGCGGCTCAAAGAGCGGCCAGTTTGCCGGGTCGCCCTGCAGGGCACCTGCCCATGTGTCACGATCCGCCAGCAGTCCGCCTTGCGGCACAAAGCTTGCGCCGGGTGCCTCTGCCAGTCCGGCAGGCAGCGGGCGTTCCGCTCCCCGGCCAAATGATTTGAACTTGTCTCTCGCCATGGCCTCAATATGGCCCGACTTACCCGCCGTTCAAAGGGGGCTTCCGTCGCTCCTGCCGGGGAATGGCAAGAGGATGCAGCGTCAGCGGGGCGTTTCGTCGCTTGGCCGAACGGGCGCGGGTTCCTGCCATTCCGGCTCTTCTTCATATTGCTCGGTCGGTGAGGCGGTTCCGTCGCCGCCTGTCTGAGCCTTGTTCAGCCCGAAATGGGGAAAGCCGAAAAAGGAGAGGTAGATGATCGCAAAGAGAATCACGACGCCCGCAAGGCCAGCGCTCAGCACATAGCGAACACCGAGGCCGGTTTCGCCCTGTCGTGCCTCATCCGTCTCTTTTTCGGGGCCGGTCATTTGCGTCTCCTCTGATCAATACCCTCCTGTTGTGAGGTAGTTCCAAGTGTCGCTGCGGCAAGGCGCAATCGCTCACTTTCCATATTGAGGCCCTTCTGCAATTCTCTCCGCATGAGTGAACAGCCTGAAACCATGGCGCCGGAAGCGGCACGCGCCGAAACGAGCGCGCATTGGACGATCTTTCTGCCTGCCCTTGCGGTCGCCGTCACATGGGGGATCGTCTATTTCTGGTCGGGCTGGATGGAGCCGCCGCTGCTGGTCGTCGCGCGGATTGCTCTTGTCATCGAGGGCGTGGTCGTGCCGCTGCTTCTGCTTCATGCCTTCATGCGCGCGCGTGCGCTGCGCGTGAGGGTGGGTGAGGGGGCGCTCAAGGCCGTGTCGGGTTTTCCGATGCGGCGCAGGCTTGAGCTTTCGCTGGGCGATATTGCCGTGGCTCAGGTGCGGCGACCTGCCACGCAGCGGTGGTTTGGTGGAGGAGCGCTTGCCATAATCACGCGGCAGGGCGCGCGGCATCTGATTGCCGATCTGGCCGAGCCGGAGAAGGTGGCTGCCGCCATCAATAATGCAATTCGGAGGAACAGCGGCGCATGAGCCAGATGATCGAGTTTGACGAAGCGGCCGCGCGTGCGGTTGAGGCGATGTATCTGACGCCGGATGTGGTGGCGCAGCGCGCCCGCGTGCTTGATCTCCTCGCGCCGAGGCCGGGGGAGCATATTCTCGATATCGGCTCCGGGCCGGGATTGCTGGCGGAGGATCTTGCGCGTCTTGTGGGCACGAGCGGCCGGGTGGTCGGGCTTGATATGGCACCTGCCATGGTGATGATGACGCGCACGCGGCTTGCTGCCATGCCGCAGGGGGAGTGTGTGGCGGGCGAGGCGACGAAGCTCGATTTTCCTGATGGCTCGTTTGACGCGGCGGTCTCCACGCAGGTCTATGAGTATGTGCCGGACATGCCGCGCGCCCTTGCCGAACTGTTTCGCGTTCTGAAGCCGGGTGGCCGGGCGCTGATCCTTGATACGGACTGGCGCAGCGTCGTCTGGCATTCTTCCGATGAAGCGCGCATGGCGCGCATTCTCGATTGCTGGGACGGTCATCTCGCCGACCCGCATCTGCCCGCGAAGCTTGGGCCCTTGCTCACCAAGGCGGGATTTCATGTGCGCCGTGTGGAGATCGTGCCCATGCTGGCTTCGACCTGGCAGCCTGTTTCCTATGCGGCGGGCATCATGCGCGCCATTCACAATTATGCGCGCGCGAATGGGGCTGCGAAGGGCATCGCCGCGGCGGATGTTCAGGCCTGGTATGATGATCAGCTAAGGCTTGTGGAACGCGGCGCGTTTTTCTTCAGCGTCAATCGTTACGCTTTTGTCGTTACGCGCTAGCTATTTTCCTCGACGCCGAAAAGGGCCAGATAGGCATCGATGCAGCGGTGGATTTTTTCGTCTGTGTCCGGCGGTAGCGTATAGGACGCGTCGAAAAGGGCAGGCCACACGAACAGCTCTTTGAGCGCCCCGCTGCCGATACGGACGCCGAATTCCGTATCATGCGGTTTCAGCAGCTTGTTGCGCACCATTTCGTCAATCACTGCGCGCAGCTTTTCATGGCGGCGGGTGCTGAGAAGATCATACATCTCGCTCGCCAGTTTTGGGACGCCGGGCACTTCCGCGATGACAATGCGCATCAGCGCATTGGCGTGATTGTCGAACTGGGTGGACAGGTATCCGCGCGCGACTTTGTAGAGAATGTCGCGGGCTGTGTCGCCCTGCGAGATCAGGGACTCATAGTCGACCGTCTCGCGGGCCACGTCCTTTACAACGGCCGCGAAGAGTTCTTCCTTCGACGAGAAACGCTTGTACAGCGTGGCGGTGGATACATCAGCATCGCGGGCAATGTCGGCCATGCCTGCGCGTGTGTAGCCGTGAGTCAGAAATATCTCTTGTGCGGCTCGAATGATGGCCGCCTGTTTCTCATTGCTGATCTTGCGACGGTGCGCTTCAATTCCCACTTGTATCCTTCTCCGGGCGTTTCGTGCTCACCTCTGTTCCATAGATTGCCAGATAGGTATCTACACACAATTCCAGATTCTTCTTCATGTCGTCGGTTCTGGAGAATTCCTGCGAGAACAGCGCAGGCCAGACGATGTACTCCTTCAGCATGCCTCCCAGATGACGCACACCATCGGCGGTGTGGTGCGGCTTGAGATCGCCGCGCGCCACGAGCGCGTCAGCAACCTTTTGCAAATAGGCATAGGCACGCACGATACCATCCTGATAGACGGTCTTTGCGAGATGCGGCGCGGTCGGCACTTCTGCAATGACCATGCGGAACAATTTGTTCATCTGGCCTTCAATCTGCTGTGCCGCGTAGGCATCTGCCAGCATCATGAAAAATTCCCGCGCTGTGAGTCCGTCAATGTCTGACGGTAGCGCAACACCAAGGCGCAAATAGGTGTCTTCGACAATGGCAGCGAAGAGATCATCCTTCGAGGAGAAGTGCTTGTAGAGGGTTGCCGTGGAGACGTCAGCGTCTCTTGCAATGTCGGCCATTGCGGCGCGGCTGTAGCCATTCTTGAGAAAATGATCTCGCGCGGCCTGCAGGATGGCCTTCCTTTTGGCCTCACTTACGGAACGTCTATAGCTTGACAAGCCCAAGTTAACTTTACCCTCAGAGTGCATGCCGTCTTTGCACAGATTATTATCTTCAATCAATACGTCGAAGATTTTCAGTTTGGTCAAGAACAATCAGGAAAATGGCTATCTTGCTATATAGTCTATTATTTCAGGTTGCAGTTGGGAATGAATGTCAGTCTCGCATCTGTTCTTGGAACTCAAATCAAGTCATCCACGATCGTTGCAAAAACGACGTAGCGGAGAGGCCCGGTTTGTGTGGAGTTAAAAGGATAACAAGTTACAAGAGCAAGTCCGCCTGCAGCGCGGGGATTAATGTGTGAATTATCTGAATAAACAACGCGGCTCTGCCGAACTCTATAAATATGCTTTCTTCCATCCATCGTCGTAATGATGACGCGCTCGTCATTTTTGATGTCACGCAGAATTGAGAAATGCGTGTCGCGATGTGCGGCGATAACGGGCGTCCCGCCGCGACCGGGAAGCGGTGAGTCAGTGAGATGACCCGGCCCAAAGGCAAGCGCTTCGCCGCTGCTGTTTGACAGAACAATTTGGCTCACGCCGAGTGACGGGAACTCTAGTTTCGCAACCGGCCAGGCATCCGCCCAGTACCAGGCTTTATGCGGTTTTCCGTCTTCAAGCGTTTTCGTCCAGGCGCGTTCCAGAAGAACCTGTGCGAGTTCTGCCTTTGCCTTGATGTAGAGGCCGTGTCCGAGTTGCCATGTGCCGAAGGCTGAAAGGAGAAAAAGCGCGGCGGCCCCGAGTAGGGCCACCGCTTTTTTCGCTGAAGGCAGAGACATCGCCTTTCCCACCTCACGCTTTTGCGCGCCGCCGCTGCACCCACCAGAAAAGCGCGAGGGAGGCGGCGATCAGAAGCGCGACAAGCCCGTTGCGGATCAACGCCGGTGCATCGGTCGCGGTCTGGGGGAGGGCAATGCCGGTTGCTGCCATGTCGGCTGCAGGTGCAGGGGCTACGGCCAGGGCAAGCCGGGGCGATGCCGCCGCAAAACGCGCGGGGACTGCCTGTCCCGTTGCCGGACCAAACACCTTTTCATATTCCCACCCTTCCGGCAGGTTCACGGGCATATCCTTCCGGGTCAGTCTTTCGCTGTCGGGACGCGACGGCGTGATGTCGATTGCCACAAGGCTGGTGCGACGGCTGACAAGGTGATGCTCGAGCGCGACTTGCAGAATCTCGTCATCATGCAGGTTCCAGTTGCCGGCAATGCGGGCAT
>NZ_JBATWS010000268.1:0-6398 GCF_049672805.1 Parvibaculum sp. | reverse complement strand
GGCCCGCGCTTTCATGAGCGCGGGCCTTTTTCATGGCGAGGCTCAATCCGTCCCTTCAAACAGGAATCGGCGTTGGCACCACCACACAAAAAGGCCGCCCGAAGGCGGCCTTTGATCCGTGTGCGGTGCGCTTCTTAAGCCTGACGCTCCACCATCATCTTCTTGATCTCTGCAATGGCCTTGGCCGGATTCAGACCCTTCGGGCAGGTCTTGGTGCAGTTCATGATGGTGTGGCAGCGATAGAGACGGAAGGGGTCTTCCAGCGCGTCGAGGCGCTCGCCGGTTGCCTCGTCGCGGCTGTCGATGAGCCAGCGATAGGCCTGCAACAGCGCGGCGGGACCAAGATAGCGGTCGCCATTCCACCAATAGGACGGGCAGGAAGTGGAGCAGCAGGCGCAGAGAATGCACTCGTAAAGCCCGTCGAGCTTTTCGCGGTCTTCATGGCTCTGGCGCCATTCCTTTTCCGGCTGCGGCGACTCGGTCTTGAGCCAGGGCTGGATGAAGGCGTGCTGCGCATAGAAATTGGTGAGGTCAGGCACGAGATCCTTCACCACCGGCATATGCGGCAGCGGATAGATCTTCACATCGCCCTTGCACTCATCAATGCCCTTCGTGCAGGCCAGCGTGTTACCGCCATCAATGTTCATGGCGCAGGAACCGCAAATGCCTTCGCGGCAGGAACGGCGGAAGGTCAGCGTCTGATCGACCTCATTCTTGATCTTGATGAGGGCGTCGAGAACCATCGGCCCGCATTTATCGAGATCGACTTCATAAGTGTCGATGCGCGGATTGGCATTGTCATCCGGCGACCAGCGATAGATGCGGAAACGCTTGACGTTCTTCGCACCGGGCTCGGCCTTCCAGGTCTTGCCCTCGGTGATCGTTGAATTTTTCGGCAGTCGGAACTGGACCATGATCTAGACCCTCGCGCGGCTTAGTAAACGCGCGCCTTCGGCTGGATGTATTCAATTTCGTCGGAAAGCGTGTAGGCATGCACCGGGCGATAATCGAGCGTGGCCTTACCCTTCTCATCCACCCAGCAAAGTGTGTGCTTCATCCAGTTCGCATCGTCGCGGTTCGGGAAGTCCTCGCGCGCATGAGCGCCACGGCTTTCCTGACGGTTGACGGCACCTTCAACGGTGGCGATGGCCTGCACAATGAGATTGTCGAACTCGAGCGTCTCGATGAGATCCGAGTTCCAGATGAGCGAACGGTCGCTGACGCGAATATCCGGCATGGCGGAGAACACATCTGCCACACGCTTCTTGCCGGAAAGCAGCGTCTCTTCCGTGCGGAACACGGCAACATCTTCCTGCATGGCGCGCTGCATCTGCAGGCGAAGCTCGGCGGTCGGTGTGCTGCCCTTCGCATGGCGGAATTTGTCGAGACGCGCGACGGCGTTTTCGCCGGCACCCTTCTTGAACTCGGGCTGGCGCTGGCCGGGCTGCACCAGCTCGGCTGCCCGAAGGCCCGCCGCGCGGCCAAACACCACAAGGTCGATCAGCGAGTTGGAGCCGAGGCGATTCGCACCATGAACCGACACGCAGCCCGCTTCGCCAATCGCCATCAGGCCCGGCACCACCGTATCGGGGTTTCCGTTCTTCAGCGTCAGCACTTCGCCATGATAATTCGTGGGGATACCGCCCATATTGTAGTGAACGGTCGGCAGAACCGGGATCGGCTCCTTCGTCACATCGACGCCCGCGAAGATGCGCGCCGACTCCGAAATGCCAGGAAGGCGTTCATGCAGGATCGCCGGATCAAGATGGTCGAGATGAAGGTAGATGTGGTCCTTATGCTCGCCAACGCCGCGCCCTTCACGGATCTCCACCGTCATGGAGCGCGAGACAACGTCACGCGAGGCAAGGTCCTTGGCTGACGGCGCATAACGCTCCATGAAGCGTTCGCCTTCGGAATTGGTGAGATAGCCGCCTTCGCCGCGCGCGCCTTCGGTGATGAGGCACCCTGCGCCGTAAATGCCGGTCGGATGGAACTGCACGAACTCCATGTCCTGCAGCGCGAGGCCCGCACGCAGCACCATCGCATTGCCGTCGCCCGTGCAGGTATGCGCGGATGTGGCAGAGAAATAGGCGCGACCATAGCCACCCGTCGCCAGAATGACGAGCGAGGCGCGGAAGCGGTGAATTTCGCCCGTCGCCATGTCGAGCGCAACAACACCACGGCACTGGCCTTCCTCATCCATGATGAGGTCGATGGCGAAATATTCGATATAGAACTCGGCCTTGTGGCGAACCGACTGGCCGTAAAGCGTATGCAGGATCGCATGGCCCGTGCGGTCGGCGGCGGCGCAGGTGCGCTGCGCAATGCCTTCGCCGAAATTGGTGGTCATGCCACCAAAGGGACGCTGATAGATCTTGCCTTCTTCCGTGCGGGAGAAGGGAACGCCGAAATGCTCAAGCTCGTAAACAGCCTGCGGTGCCTGACGGCAGAGATATTCGATGGCGTCCTGGTCGCCGAGCCAGTCTGACCCCTTCACCGTGTCATACATGTGCCAGCGCCAGTCATCCGGCCCCATATTGCCGAGCGAGGCGGAGATGCCGCCCTGCGCCGCAACAGTGTGGCTGCGGGTCGGGAAAACCTTGGTGATATTCGCGGTGCGCAGGCCTTTTTCGACACAACCAAGCGTGGCGCGAAGACCCGCACCGCCCGCGCCGACAACGACGACGTCGAAAGTGTGATCGTGGAACTCGTAAGCAGCCGTCATGAGCTTGGTCTCGACGATTTAAAGAGGATCAGGCGCTGAAGCCGATTTTCACGACTGCATAGATGCAGGCGAAACCGGCGGCATAGCAGAAGAAGAAATTGGCGATGAGGGCAGCACTCCGCAGGCGGTGGCCCGTCACATAGTCCTCGATCACGATCTGCATGCCGATCCGCATATGCATGATCGCCGCAGCGATGAGGAGAAGGGCCGCCACGCCAACGATCGGATTGCCGAGCCATGCGCGCGCGGTCGCATAATCAGCGCCCGTCAGCATGACAACAAAGCCGATGAAGAACAGCGACAGCGGCACAAGCGCGACCGCCGTGATGCGCTGGCGAATATGGTCGGACGTGCCGGACTTGGCAGAACCGAGCGCGCGAACGCGGGCAAGCGGCGTACGCATATCTTTCCGGGCCGTGGCCATCAGATCACCCCCCGCGACGTGCAAACAATACCCCAGACAATGACCGTGCCGCCGAGCGAGGCGATGAGCGCCAGCCAGCTCACAATGTCAGCCGTCTTGTTGTTGAGCCCCACAATCTCATCCCAGAAGAGATAGCGAATACCGCCAAAGAGATGGTGGAGCAGTGCCCATGTGTAGCCGAAAAGAATGATCTGGCCGACCCAATGGCCTGCAACCGACTGGAAGGCGGCATAGGCATCCGGCCCCGTTGCCGTGGCGAGCAGCCACCAGGCAACAAGCGCGGTGCCGACATAAAGCGCAACGCCGACAATACGATGGAGGATCGACATCGCCATCGTGATCGTGACGCGATAAATCTGGAGATGCGGAGAGAGCGGCCTCTCTACGGCTTGTCGCTGTTCAGCCATCCGAAGAACCCCGTTCGGGCAACAAGAAGAGGGGCGGGTCTTGGCGGCCCGCTTCTTCCGTTGTTTATCGCGCAGAGACGCGCAACGCAAATGCCCAGACGCATCAAGAGAGGCAGAAAGGCAGAAGAAACCCCGCGGGCTTGCGCGAGGCGATGTTTGGCACGGAAAACGCTGGGGAATGAGACGCAGTGATCTGCCGCAGAAATTGCGAACACTTCGCAACTACTGCGCGCCACCCATCCAGCAAGAGGTGATTCTCTCTGCGCCTGCCGCGTCTACTTCGTCAGAAGGGAGCGTTACCGACCGCTTCGGCGGGCACGCCCTGGCCAATGTCGATCCAGTGCCACACGGACGAATGTTCGATCCGCGCCAGATCAGCCACTTCCCCGAGCGGGCTCTGCTCGAAATTCACGAAAATGCCGATATGGTCCGCACGATCCCCCGCCTTCGCAATCGGCAGGATCGTGTATTCGTAAGAGACTATGGTGCCGTCCGCCGCTGTTGCCGGTGTGCTTTGCCACAAGCCGCAGGGCGTGTTGAGGCAGGCCATCACGCAATCATAGGCATGGGTGCGAATCGCGGGGTCTGCCAGCGACAGATAGTCTACGCCCGTAAGGTCATATCCGAAAAATTCGCGGAAGCCCGAACCCGTCAGACGGAAGGGCAGCAATGCGGCGTTCGGATCAGGCTCGATGATCGCAAACCATCGCGCAAAGGACGCGAAACGGCGCAGACTGATATCGGCCCGCAAGGGGACATCCCTCTCGCCCCGGGCCTCCTGCCATGCCTCTTCAAACGCAAAGCTCTCGGCGGAACGCAAGCCGACGTGAGCGCCGGTGCGGGTAGCATGCGAAATGACATCGAGGGACGGCATCAGGGAGCCTTGCTGGGATTGGTCCGGAACGGAGATTATTCCCGCCTCGTAAACTGAGCGTAAAAATTTCGCTCAGCGGCGCGGTATCAGCACCCAATAATCAAGGTCGAGAATGACGCCGTCTTCATAGCCCTTTTCCTTTGCACCAGGAAAATCGGCGCAGGGACGGTCCTTGGTCGCAATGCTGCGCACACGAAGCGCACCGAGATCATCGCGCCCGCGCAATGGCGCCTTGTCGAGAATGTCCGACCAGGCAAAAACCGTGTCGCCGCCAAAACAGGGCGCGACATGCCGCCCGCCATTGATGGCGGCCACCAGAACCGCATTGCCAAGCCCGTTGAAGGAAAGCGCACGGGCAAGCGAGATGACATGGCCGCCATAAATGAGGCGGCGGCCAAACCGGCCCTTGCCCTCGCTATACTGATTGAAATGCACCTTGGCCGTGTTCTGGTAAAGGCGCGTCGCCATCATGTGCTCGGCTTCCTCGATGGTGATGCCGTCAACATGATCGATCTTTTCGCCCACTTCATAATCATCCCAGAGCCAGGGCGAACCGGAAGCGACCGTATCGAATTTCTTGAAAGAAGTGCCCGAAGGCGCAACGAGATGTTCGGCGTGAACGGCGGCAGGCAGGTTCGGCACATCTTCCTGCGGCGCAGGTGCTGTCTTGTCGCGCTTGCGCACCATCACCCAGCGCACATAGTCGAGAACGATCTCGTCGCGCTGATTGCGCCCCGTCGAGCGGACATAGACAATACCTGTCTCGCCATTCGAGTTTTCTTTCAGCCCGATCACCTTTGATTCCGTGGAAAGCGTGTCACCCGGAAAGACAGGCTTCAGAAAGCGGCAATCCGCATAGCCGAGATTGGCAACGGCATTGAGCGAAATATCGGGCACCGTCTTGCCAAAGACGATGTGAAAGGCAAGAAGATCATCCACCGGCGCACCCGCATAACCGGCCCTGCGCGCCACCTCGGCAGAAGATTGAAGCGAGAAGCGAGAGCCGAATAGCGCCTGATAAAGTGCGACATCTCCCTCCGTCACAGTGCGCGGCGTTGCATGATGCAGCACCTGCCCGACCTTGAAGTCCTCGAAATAATTTCCTTCATTGGTCTTTGCATTCTGCGTCATGGCCGCCTCCTGTCCTTGAGCCTGTCCGAACACTCTGCCTGCGGATTATCCTGCCCGCTCAAGCTCGGCTATGGCATCGGCAATCGCAACCGTGCGCCGTGCAATTTCGGCATGAAGGATTTCGACCATCTTGCCATCCACCTTGAGCACGCCCTTGCCCTTGTTCTCGGGCAGTTCGAAAGCCTCGATGGTCTTGCGCGCGAAGGCGACCGTTTCGGGATCGGGCGAGAAAATCGTATTGCACGGGCCAACCTGGCTCGGATGGATGAGCGTCTTGCCATCAAAACCCATATCGCGCCCCTGCTCGCAGACAGCGACAAAGCCCTGCTCATCCTTGATGTCGTTATAGACGCCATCGAGAATGACAAGCCCATAGGCCCGTGCAGCGACGAGCGCGAGACCGAGCGAGGTGAGCATTGGCACCCGGTCCGGCGTATGGGCGGCGCGAAGCTCCTTTGCAATGTCATTCGTGCCCATCACCCAGACGGACATGCGCGAACCCGGCTTTTGGGCCGCCTCAGCGATGGACTGAATGTTGAGCGTCGCAAGCGGCGTCTCGATCATGCACCAGAGCTGGAGGCCTGGCTTGGCACCCGCATCGGAAAGTGCCTGTTCGGCGCGGGCCACATCGGCAGCGGAATTGATCTTCGGAACAAGAATGGCATCCGGTCCTGCGGCGACTGCCGCCCTGATGTCATCTGCGCCCCAGGGCGTATCAAGCCCGTTTACGCGGATCGCGATTTCGCGTTTGCCATAGCCGCCTGCCTTCACCGCATCGCAAACCTGCTGGCGCGCTTCTTCCTTGGCGTCGGGTGCCACGGCGTCTTCGAGATCGAG
>NZ_JBATWS010000267.1:0-5431 GCF_049672805.1 Parvibaculum sp. | reverse complement strand
CGCCTATCCCGAGCGCGTTTTCTCCGCGATCCCGATTGCGACGGCGGCCCGCCATTCCGCCCAGAACATCGCCTTTCACGAGGTCGGGCGTCAGGCCATCATTGCCGACTCCGAGTGGAAGCAGGGCGCCTATCTCGCGCACGGCACAAACCCCGCCAAGGGGCTCGCCGTGGCGCGCATGGCCGCCCATATCACCTATCTCTCGGAGGCAGCCCTGCACCGCAAGTTCGGCCGCAACCTGCAGGATCGCGACAGCATCACCTATGGCTTCGATGCTGATTTCCAGATCGAAAGCTATCTGCGCCATCAGGGCTCGACCTTTGTCGATCGCTTCGACGCGAATTCCTATCTCTACATCACCCGCGCGATGGATTATTTCGATCTCGCCGCAGATTATGGCGGCGTGCTTGCAAATGCCTTCCGTGGCACGAAATCACGCTTCTGCGCCGTTTCCTTCACAAGCGACTGGCTTTTCCCCACATCAGACAGCCGCCAGATCGTTCACGCGCTGAACGCCGTTGCGGCCAATGTGAGCTTTGTCGAAATCAACACCGACAAGGGCCATGACGCCTTTCTGCTCGACGAGCCGGAAATGTTCGCAACATTGCGCGGCTTCATCGACAGCGCTGCCCGCACGCGGGGGCTTGGCGCATGACCCATCAGAACGGCGCGGCTGACGGCCGCATTGACCTTGATCTCATTGCGTCAATGATCGCCCCCGGCTCGCGCGTGCTTGATGTGGGCTGCGGTGACGGCGACCTGCTCGCCCTTCTCGAAACGAAGCGCAATGTGGACGGGCGAGGCGTGGAACTGAGCCAGGAAGGCGTGAACGCTTCCGTGGCGCGCGGCCTTGCCGTGGTACAGGGCGATGCCGACCGCGACCTTGCGAATTACCCGGATGACGCTTTCGATTATGTGATCCTGAGCCAGACTATTCAGGCAACGCACAATCCGAAAGAAGTCTTGCGCGCCATGAAACGGATCGGACGGCGCGTGATCGTCTCCTTCCCGAATTTTGGCCATTGGAGTGTGCGCCTGAAGCTGCTGTTCACGGGCCGTATGCCCGAGACACGAGCGCTCCGCTATTCCTGGTACGATACGCCGAATATTCACCTCTGCACGCTGCTCGACTTCGCAGCACTCTGCGACGATCTCGGCCTTGATATCGAGGATGCGGTAATCCTGACCGGCACCAGGGCGTGGCAGATTGCGAATCCGGGGATTCTCTCCAATCTTTTCGCCACTGAAGCCGTCTTTCTGCTGTCGCGGCGGAACTGAGCCTCAGCCTTCTTCAAGCGGCAGGGAGCTTGGCGCGGGAAGCCGCGCCGGCATGGGCGCGATCACGCGCATCCGCGCCCGCGCGCGGCTCACGATGGAAACGGGCGCCGCGCTATAGATCTGCTTTGTTGCCTCGACCATGAGAACACCGGAAAAGCGCGGCCAGAGCATTTGCCCGACCCTTTCCCATGCAGCAGCAGAGCGCAGCAAGGGCCGCCAGTCGAAAGGCGGCGCGAAAAGCGCCACTTCCCACGCGGAAGGCGAGAGCATCGATTCCCGCAGGAGCTGGGTAAGCTGCCCGCGCGAGAAAGGCTGACCATGCCCGAAAGGCGTTGCCTCGCGCCGCGCCCAGAGGCCGCGTCTGTTCGGCACCACAATGACCACGCGCCCGCCCGGTGCCAACACACGCCAGACCTGCCGCAACATGCCGCGCATCGCCTCGCTCGCCTCAAGCCCATGCACAATCAGCACCCGGTCCATGCTCTCGTCAGGCAGCGGCAGTTCCAGCTCGTCCACCAGCCCCGTGAGCGAGCGCCCCTCGGCGGGCCAGCGCATCACCCCCTGCCGCGCAGGCATGAGGCCGATCACGCGCTGCGCTTCGCCAGCAAAAGGCGCGAGATAGGGCGTCGCAAAACCGAGCCCCAGTACATTGAGCCCACGGACATTCGGCCAGAACCGGACAAGGCGCTCGGCGATATGCCGCCGCGCCACACCGCCCAGCGGCCGCCCGTAAAAATCCCTGAGATCGATCACATCCATGTTCATGGGTCCGAGTTTAGCAAAATCCTGCCTGCCGTGCCGGGTTCACCTTGAGGCGGAAGCACACTAGGCTGGCACAAACGCCCTTACATTCTGCAAATGCGCGCGTGGACCACGCGGAGGAAAGACATGGCACGACTAGAAATTCACCAGTTTCCCTGCCTGAACGACAATTACGGCTATCTCGTTCACGAGCCTTCAAGCGGCATGACCGCCGCCATCGACACGCCGGAAGTCGCTCCCATTCTCGCCGCGCTTGCCAATAAAGGCTGGAGGCTCACCCATATCCTCAACACACATCACCATTTCGACCATGCGGGCGGCAATGCCGAATTGAAGGAGAAAACCGGCTGCATGGTGATCGGTCCGAAGGGTGAGAAGGACAAGATTCCGGCCATCGACCGCGCGGTCGGCGAAGGCGATGTAGTGGAACTTGGGGCCGCACGCGCCCGCGTCATTGATGTGCCGGGCCACACGGCAGGCCATGTTGCCTATAGCTTCGATGAGGAGCGCATCGCCTTTGTCGGCGACACGCTTTTCGCGCTTGGCTGCGGCCGTCTCTTTGAAGGCACGCCCGCGCAGATGTGGACCTCGCTCGGCAAGCTGATGGCGCTGCCGGACGACACCATCGTCTATTGCGCGCATGAATATACGCAGTCGAACGCGCGTTTTGCCCTTTCCGTCGAGCCGCAAAACAAAACCCTTGTCGCCCGCGCGAAGGAGATCGACGAAAAGCGCGCACGGGGCGAATGGACTGTGCCGACCACAATCGGTCTCGAGAAGGCAACAAACCCTTTCCTCCGCGCGGCAAGCGCTGACCTGCGCCAGACACTCGGCCTTGCAGCGGCATCGGATGTCGATGTCTTTGCCGAAACGCGCAAGCGAAAGGATAATTTCTGATATGTCCGCAAGTTCTGCGATAAATCCCGACGAGATCATTCGCCTCTTGAAGATGCAGCCGCATCCCGAAGGCGGCTATTTCGTCGAAACCTTCCGCGACACGGCGGATGGCGGGCGCGCCCGTTCAACCGCCATTTACTATCTGCTGCGTGAAGGTGAACGCTCGCACTGGCACCGCGTAGATGCCGCCGAAGTCTGGCACTGGTATGCAGGCGGCCCGCTCGCGCTTTCTCTCTACGCAGAAGGCGGCAAACAGGAGACGCGGATGCTGGGGCAGAACCTCGGAGCAGGCGAACGCCCCCAGATCGTCATTCCGCCCCATGTCTGGCAGGCGGCGGAGCCGAAAGGCGCATGGACGCTTGTGGGCTGCACGGTAGCCCCCGGCTTCGAGTTTTCCGGCTTCGAAATGGCCCCGCCCGGCTGGACACCCGGCGCGGATTAACCGTCACGCCAATTCCTGATGCCCTGTTGCCCGCAGGTGCTGGCAGAGAAAGCCGGACGGACTAGACTGCGCCCATCCGGGCTGTGCTGGTTCGTGGGGATCGGGTGGGACTATTCGTCAGACTATTGGGCCTTTGTGCGCTGCTCGCGCTTCTTGCCATGCCTGCGCGCGCGGATGCGGCTGCCTGCCCGGAAACACCCACCGTTGCCGTGCCGACAGCGGGCGGCCCTGCCTATGGCACGCTGCAATATGCCCGCACCGTCAATCTCGGCCCGAAGCAGGTGGCGCTCACTTTTGATGACGGTCCCTCGCCTGACTTAACACCGCTCATCCTCGACATTCTGGACCAGCACTGCGTGAAGGCGACCTTCTTCATGGTCGGCATCTATGCAGAAAAACACCCGGATATTGTGCGCGATGTGGCGGCGCGCGGGCACACCATTGCGACGCATACATGGTCGCACCCGAACAATCTCCGCCACTTCCGTCTTTCCAATGCGCAGCGCGAAATCCGACGCGGCTTTGAGGCGGTGGAAAGCGCGCTCGCCTCCGCACCCGCGGAGGCCCGTGCACGGCTCATGCCCTTCTTCCGCTTTCCGGGTCTTAATGACAGCCAGCCACTGATGCGCTGGCTTGGCGAGCGCAACATCGCTACGCTTTCCTGCGAATTCGGCGCGGATGACTGGCGCGCCATCAGCGCCTCCGAAGTGCGCCGCCGCGCCATGCGCAATATCCGTTCGGTCGGGAGCGGCATCCTCATTCTGCATGACACAAAACCGCGCACGGCCAGCATGCTTGCCTCGCTCATCACCTCACTTCGCGCGGAAGGCTATGAACTGGTGCAGCTTGTAGGGCAGGAAGGCGCGCGCGAACTTGCCTTCAATGTGCCCGATCCGCTGCTGCGCCCGGATGGCGATAAAGCCGCAGAAGAAGCCATCCAGTCTGCAAGGCTCCGGCCTGCTGCCAGCCCCCTCCTTGAACCCTGATCCGCACCCGGATAGTTTTTCGGTATGAGCAATATGAAGTCGAAGCGACACGGACCAAACCGGAGAGAGGTGCTGCATCTGGCGGCAGGGGCAGCCACGCTCATCGCCATGCCCTCCATCGTCCGTGCCGAGACGCCTTACAAAAAGACGCTTCGCCTTCAAAGCCTCAATTCAGGCGAAAAGCTCACCATCACCTTCTGGACCGACAGAGGCTATGATGCGGACGCGCTGAAACGCATGAGCTGGTTCATGCGCGACCTGCGCACCGGCGATGTGCATGACGTGCATCCGGGCCTGCTCGATCTTCTCTGGGAGATCGACAGCCATACGCGTTCGAAAAATCCGATCTATACAATGTCCGGTTACCGTTCACCCGAGACGAATGACTGGCTCTACAAGCGCGGCAATGGCGTTGATCCCGGCAGCTTCCATATGCGCGGCATGGCGGTGGATGTGACGCAGAACTTCACCGACCCGGAAGAAATCTATCGCGTGGCGAAAAAGCTCGGTCGCGGCGGCGCAGGCTACTACCCGACGAAAACGCCTTATGTGCATGTCGATATCGGCCCGCCCGATTTCTGGACCTATCCCGGCATGCCCCGCCCCGGCCGCGACGAGGAATATGATCGGCAGCAGGCAGAAGCGGAAACAACCGAAAGCTGATCCTTTTTGCCAGTTTAATGAAACGGATGGGCGTCGGAGTAATGCCTGAGAAAGTCTAACAACTTTCCTTCCAGACGGAACCATTCGCCAGAGCCTCTCAAACTAGAAAATTCTTCGTGAAATTCCTGTTCATCATCGCGCGCACCAGGCAAAACAAGGTACACCTTGAGTGGCACCGGAGACGACGTCTTCAGTGCCTTATATCGAGAGCTAAAGTTCGTCGTGTAACCGATTTTTACGACTTCATCGCTACCCACGAAGTAGACAACGGGATCATCATCGAAACGTCCTTCGGAAATTCGCTGAGCTTTTGAAAGTGCCGCCCGCTTCTGACGCTCATCAAGACCGACAAAATTGCTCAAGTCCTCCGGAAGCGCTTTCATCAGAACATCAACGTGGTCAG
>NZ_JBATWS010000266.1:0-4646 GCF_049672805.1 Parvibaculum sp. | reverse complement strand
CCCGATCTCTGGGAAAAATTTCTCCGGGAAAGGCCCTGAAGACAGTCGCCAATGAGGATTATTTGTGTTAGGGAAGCGCGCTTCCGGGCCGGGATGTCCCGTAAATGCCCAGAACGCCTTCATTTCCGAGGTTGAGACCCATGAATATCATCGAGCAGCTCGATCAGGAGCAGATGGCCAAGCTTGCGAATGGCAAGACCATCCCCGATTTTGCCCCCGGCGACACGCTGCAGGTCAATGTGAAGGTGGTTGAAGGCACGCGTGAGCGCCTTCAGGCCTATGAAGGCGTGTGCATTGCGCGCGCGGGCGGTGGCCTGAACGAAAACTTCACGGTCCGCAAGATTTCCTACGGCGAAGGTGTCGAGCGCGTTTTCCCGCTCTACAGCCCGCTGGTCGACTCGATCAAGGTCGTCCGCCGTGGTCGTGTGCGCCGCGCGAAGCTCTATTATCTGCGTGGTCTGCGTGGCAAGGCTGCCCGCATCACCGAAAAGCGCGATACCAAGCCCCGCTCCGAAGAGAACGGCGCCGCCTGATTTCGTCCGCATAAGCGGAAGCTCATTCGAAAAGCGGGCAGGGCGCGTGAAGGCGCCCGTTGCCCGCTTTTTCGTATGTGGCCCTATGGTTCTCCGGGGATGCTGAAAATCCCGCGCGGCCACCCGATATGAAACAAGAAGCGGCGGATGCACCGCCGGAAGGAAGAGAGCAAATGAGCACGACGCCTCGAACGCCCAAGACCATGTATGACAAGATCTGGGATGCGCATCTGGTGGATGAGCAGGAAGACGGCACCTGCCTGCTCTATATCGACCGGCATCTCGTTCACGAGGTGACGAGCCCGCAGGCTTTCGAAGGGCTGCGCATGGCGGGCCGCAAGGTGCATGCGCCGCGCAAGACGCTCGCGGTTGCCGACCACAACGTGCCCACGACCAACCGTGCAAACGGCATTGCGGATGAGGAAAGCCGCATCCAGGTCGAGACGCTTGAAAACAACACGCGCGAATTTGGCGTCGAATATCTCCGGATGGACGATCCCCGTCAGGGCATCGTCCACATTGTCGGACCGGAACAGGGCTTCACCCTGCCCGGCACCACCATTGTTTGCGGCGACAGCCACACCTCCACGCATGGTGCCTTCGGTGCGCTGGCGCATGGTATCGGCACCTCCGAGGTCGAGCATGTGCTTGCGACCCAGACGCTGATTCAGGCGAAGGCGAAGAACATGCGCATCAATGTGGTGGGCAAGGCGCCGGAAGGTTTCACTGCGAAGGACATTGTGCTCGCCATCATCGGCGAAATCGGCACGGCGGGCGGCACGGGCTATGTCATCGAATATGCGGGCGAAGCGATCCGCGACCTTTCCATGGAAGGCCGCATGACCGTCTGCAACATGACGATCGAAGCCGGCGCGCGCGCCGGCCTCATCGCGCCGGATGAAAAGACCTTCGCCTATCTCAAGGGTCGCCCCCGCGCGCCGCAGGGCGAAGCGTGGGAAAAGGCCGTTGCCTACTGGAAGACGCTGCCTTCCGATGAAGGTGCCGTGTTCGACAAGGAAATCACGGTCGATATCGCCAATCTGCCGCCGCTCGTCACCTGGGGCACGAGCCCTGAAAACGTCATCAAGATCACGGGCCGTATCCCCGATCCGAAGGATGTGCAGGAAGAGGCGCAGGCAAAAGCGATGCAGCGCGCGCTCGATTATATGGGCCTCACGCCCGGCACGCCGATCACGGATGTGAAGATCGACCGTGTTTTCATCGGCTCCTGCACGAATGGCCGCATCGAAGATCTGCGCGCGGCGGCTGCCATTGCGAAAGGCCGCAAGGTTGCCCCTACCGTCAACGCGATGGTCGTGCCCGGTTCCGGTCTGGTGAAAGAGCAGGCGGAGAAGGAAGGTCTCGACAAGATTTTCCTCGAAGCGGGTTTTGAATGGCGCGAGCCCGGCTGCTCCATGTGCCTTGCCATGAATGCGGACAAGCTCGCGCCCGGCGAACGCTGCGCCTCGACCTCGAACCGCAATTTCGAGGGCCGTCAGGGTCGCGGCGGCCGCACGCATCTCGTCTCGCCCGCCATGGCGGCGGCAGCAGCGATTGCGGGCCATTTCGTCGATGTACGGGAAATGAAGTAAGGGGAACGGCAATGGAAAAGTTTACAAAGCTCACGGGCGTTGCGGCGCCGCTGCCGATCATCAATGTCGATACCGACATGATCATCCCCAAGCAGTTTCTGAAGACGATCAAGCGCACAGGGCTCGGCAAGAATCTCTTTGACGAGATGCGCTATGATGATCAGGGCAAGGAACTGCCCGATTTCGTGCTGAACAAGCCTGCCTATCGCAATGCGCAGATTCTTGTGACGGGCGAGAATTTCGGCTGCGGCTCATCGCGCGAACATGCGCCCTGGGCGCTGCTCGATTTCGGCATTCGCTGCGTGATCGCGCCGAGCTTTGCTGACATCTTCTACAATAACTGCTTCCAGAACGGCATTCTGCCCATCGTGCTGCCGCAGGCCGATGTCGACAAGCTGATGGATGATGCCGAGCGCGGCTCGAACGCCATCATCACGGTTGATCTCGAAGCGCAGGAAATTCGCGGCCCGGATGGCGGTGTCATCACTTTCGACATCGATCCCTTCCGCAAGCATTGTCTGCTGAATGGTCTCGATGGTGTGGGCCTCACGCTGCAGAAGGTGGACAAGATCGCGGGTTTTGAAAAGAAGCTCGAAGCGGAACAGCCCTGGCTTTGATCCATTACTTGTTGGCAAGCCCGGCAATGACGCCTGAGGGAAGGCTGAAAGAAAAATGACAAGAAACATCCTTATCGTCGCCGGTGACGGCATCGGCCCGGAAGTCATGGGCGAAGTCGAGCGCGTGATCGGCTGGTACAATGAGAAGCGCGGCTTTGATGCGAAAGTCGAGCATGAGCTTGTCGGCGGCTGCTGCTATGACGCGCATGGCGTTGCCGTGACGGATGAGACGGTCGAGAAGGCGAAGGCGGCGGATGCCGTCATGCTTGGCGCGGTGGGCGGCCCGAAATGGGATAATGTGCCTTACGATGCACGTCCTGAAGCGGGCCTGCTGCGTCTTCGCAAGGACCTCGAACTTTTTGCCAATCTGCGCCCCGCGCTCTGCTTTGCGGCGCTGGCGGACGCCTCGTCGCTCAAGCGCGAGATCGTCGAGGGTCTCGACATCATGATCGTGCGCGAGCTCACCGGCGGCGTTTATTTCGGCGAGCCGAAAGAGATCACCGATCTCGGCAATGGCGAGCGTCGCGGTGTCGATACGCAGCTTTATACGACGAGCGAAATCCGCCGCATCGCGGAAGTGGCTTTCGATCTTGCCAAGAAGCGCGACAACCGCGTCATGTCAGTCGAGAAGCGCAACGTCATGAAGTCGGGTGTGCTCTGGTACGAAGAAGTTTCCAAGCTCCACAAGGAGAAGTTCTCCGATGTGAAGCTCGATCACATGCTGGCTGATAACTGCGCCATGCAGCTTGTGCGCAACCCGAAGCAGTTCGACGTGATTGTCACAGACAATCTCTTCGGCGACGTGCTTTCCGATATTGCAGCGATGCTCACAGGCTCGCTCGGCATGCTGCCGTCCGCCTCGCTCGGTGCGAAAGATGCAAACGGCAAGGCCTGCGCCATGTATGAGCCTGTGCATGGCTCGGCGCCTGACATTGCGGGCACGGGTGCGGCGAACCCCATCGCCTCCATCCTCTCCTTCGCGATGGCGCTGCGTTACACCTTCGATCTCGGGGCGGATGCCGACCTGCTCGAAAAAGCCGTGGACAAGGTTCTTGCCGATGGTCTGCGCACGGGCGACATCATGCAGCCCGGCATGAAAAAAGTCGGCACCAAAGAGATGGGCGACGCGATCCTCGCTGCGCTCGACACGCTGAATGCCTGAAACAAGATAGCCGCTTGACCCGTTGGAGGACCGCTCCGGGCAAGGCGGTTCTCAAAAAGGAAGACGATCATGGGCTACAAGATTGCCGTTCTCGGTGCCACGGGCAATGTGGGCCGCGAGATGCTCAATATTCTGGCGGAGCGAGAGTTTCCGGCAGATGAAGTGGTCGCGCTTGCCTCGCGGCGTAGTCAGGGTACGGAAGTTTCCTATGGCGACCGGAACCTGAAGGTTCGTGCGCTCGACACTTACGACTTTAGGGGCACCGATATCTGCCTCATGGCAACGTCGGGTGCCATGTCGGCGGAGTGGGCTCCGAAGATCGCGGCCAAGGGCTGCGTCGTCATCGACAATTCGTCCAGGTGGCGGATGGACCCCGATGTGCCGCTTGTCGTGCCGGAAGTGAATGCGGACGCGATTGCCGGCTACACGAAGAAGAACATCATCGCTAACCCGAATTGCTCGACCGCGCAGTTGGTTGTGGCGCTGAAGCCGCTTCATGATGCGGCGGGCATTCGCCGTGTCGTCGTCTCGACCTATCAGTCGGTGTCGGGCGCGGGCAAGGAGGCGATGGACGAGCTTTTCACGCAGACACGCGCCATTTTCGTTAATGATGATGTGGAAGCGCACAGCTTCACCAAGCAGATCGCCTTCAACGTCATTCCTCATATCGACGTCTTCATGGAAGACGGCCAGACGAAGGAGGAATGGAAGATGATGGCAGAGACGAAGAAGATTCTTGATC
>NZ_JBATWS010000265.1:0-8873 GCF_049672805.1 Parvibaculum sp. | reverse complement strand
TCAAGGTGGCGGGTGGTGATGAGACTCTTTCGCGATATAGAAGCAGAATTTGAAA
Organism: Parvibaculum sp.; assembly: GCF_049672805.1. GTDB lineage: Bacteria > Pseudomonadota > Alphaproteobacteria > Parvibaculales > Parvibaculaceae > Parvibaculum. The sequence continues at coordinate 8,818 of NZ_JBATWS010000265.1, read as the reverse complement.
GGCTTCCGGGGCCGGTTTACTACGGCAAGGTGGAAGCCTGCACGGGGCAGTCGATCCGTGCAGCGGGGCTTGATGGCTATCTGTCGCCGGGGGACCGCTGCGAGGTGACAACCAAAGACGGGCGGCGCATCCAGTGCGAAGCCATTGGCTTTGAAGCGGGCAAGTCTCTCCTGCTGCCTTTCGAGCCCGCAGACGGCATCGTGCTTGGCTCAGAGGTTCTGGCGCGCGGTGTGGAGCCGACCGTTCATCCTGACCGGTCATGGATAGGCCGTGTGGTGAATGCCTGCGGCACGCCGATTGACGGAAAGGGCGCGCTTGCGCGCGGCCCTCACACGCGGCGTCTTCGCGCTGCGCCGCTGCCCGCTTATGCGCGGCGTCGTGTCGGGGCGAAGATTGATACAGGCGTGCGCGCAATCGACGTGTTTGCGCCCATCTGCCGTGGGCAGCGCATGGGCGTATTCGCGGGTTCCGGCGTCGGAAAATCAACGCTGCTTTCAATGCTTGCCCGCCGCAGCGAGGCAGATGTGGCGGTTATTGGCCTGATCGGCGAACGTGGCCGCGAGGTGCAGGAGTTCATTCAGGAGACATTGGGTGAAGTGGGGCTTGCGCGCTCTGTGATGGTTGTTGCGACCTCGGATGAAAGCCCGCATATGCGCCGTCAGGCGGCCTATATGGCGATGGCGATTGCCGAAGCTTTTCGCGATGAAGGGCTGCAGGTCTTTTCCTTTCTGGACTCAGTGACGCGTTTTGCCATGGCGCAGCGCGAAATCGGTCTTGCCTCTGGTGAGCCGCCCACGGCGAAGGGGTATCCGCCGAGTGTTTTCTCGGAACTTGCTCGTCTGCTGGAGCGCGCAGGGCCGGGGGCGGAGGAACAGGGGGATATCAGCGGCGTTTTCACCGTGCTCGTTGAAGGGGATGATCACAATGATCCGGTGGCAGATGCTGTCCGCTCCATTCTGGACGGCCATCTTGTGCTTGACCGGGCGATTGCCGAACGGGGTCGCTTTCCGCCGATTGATGTGCTGAAAAGCGTTTCGCGCATGCTGCCGGGCTGCCACACGGAGAGGGAACTTCGCCTTTCGCGTGAGGCGCGCAGTCTGATGGCCGCCTATGAGGAGATGCGCGAGCTTATCCAGATCGGTGCCTATAAGGCGGGGAGTGATCCACGGCTTGACCGCGCCATTGTGCTGAGCCGCGCGGTGGAAGAATTTCTTGCGCAGGCGCCGCATGAAAGCCACCGCCTCGCCGAAAGCTTCGACCGGCTTGAGGACATTCTGGCCGGGCATCCCGAGCAAGCGCCTCAGTCAAAGGAGGGCAAGCTTAGCGCATGACAGAGCTTCTGGCCGCGAGGCTTCCCTTTCTCACGCATCTTGGCCGCTCGGGTGAGCATCGCGACGTCTGGTTTGCGATCGGCATCATATTCATTCTGACGGTCCTGTTTCTGCCGGTCCCGGCCTGGGCGCTCGATGCGGGACTTTCCGTTTCCATTGCGCTGTCGGTGTTGATCCTCATGGTGGGGCTGTGGATCAACCGGCCGCTCGATTTCTCGTCCTTTCCGACGATCCTGCTTGTTTCGACCATGCTGCGCATGGCGCTCAACATTGCATCGACACGCCTTATTCTCTCGGAGGGGCATGAAGGCTCGTCCGCCGCCGGGCATGTGATCGAAGGATTTGCACAGTTTGTTATCGGCGGCAATTTCGTGATCGGGCTTATCATCTTCGCGATCCTGACCACGGTGAATTTCTTCGTCATCACGAAGGGTGCAAGCCGTGTGGCGGAAGTGGCGGCGCGCTTCACGCTTGATGCCATTCCCGGCAAGCAGATGGCGATTGACGCGGATTTGTCTGCGGGTCTTATTGACGACAAGGAAGCCCAGCGGCGCCGGCGCGAAGTGGAAGAGGAAAGCTCCTTTTTCGGCGCGATGGATGGTGCCTCGAAATTCGTTCGTGGCGATGCGATTGCCGGCATCATCATCACCTTCATCAACCTCATTGGCGGCATGCTGATTGGTGTGGCGCAGCAGGGCATGGCGTTTTCCGAATCGGCCCATGTCTATTCCACGCTTTCGGTGGGTGACGGGCTTGTGTCGCAAATCCCCTCACTCATCGTATCTCTGGCGGCGGGCATGCTTGTCACAAAGGGTGGCAACAAGGGATCGACCGACGAGGCTGTTCTTCGCCAGTTGGGCGGTTATCCGAAGGCGCTTTTCGTTGCTGCCGTTCTGATGGGCATGTTTGGTCTTGCGCCGGGTCTTCCTATGTTTCCCTTCTTTTTGCTGGGGGGCATTTTCGGCTTCGTTGCCTGGTGGCTGCCACGCCATCTGGCACGAACGGAAGCCGAGCGGCAGCGGCAGGAGCTTGCCGCTGCGCAGCCGAAAGTGTCTGAAGAGACACCCATCGAAGAACTGCTACGCGTCGAGGACATTCAGCTTGAAGTGGGCAGCCAGCTCGTGCCGCTCATCATTGGCGAGAATACCGGCCTTACGGCAAAAGTGGGTCTGCTGCGCCGCCGCTTCGCCAAGCAATATGGCTTCTATCTGCCCAAGATCAGGGTCAAGGATAATGGCTTCCTTGCGCCCAAGGCCTATGAAATCTCGATTCAGGGTGTGGTTGCGGGCAAAGGAGAAATCTGGCCGCGTTACATGCTCGCCATTGATCCCGGCGGCAAGGCGCCGGCTATTGATGGTCAGGAGACCCGGGAGCCGACTTTCGGCCTGCCGGCCCGCTGGATCACGCGCTCTGCAGCAGAGAAGGCGGAGGCACTCGGCTATACGGTGGTCGATGAAGAGAGCGTGGTGGTGACGCATCTGACCGAGATCATCAAGGAAAATCTCAGCACCCTTCTGACATATTCGGCGCTGCAAAAACTGATTGACGGGCTTTCTCCTGAGTATCAAAAGCTGGTCGCCGAACTTGTGCCGAGCCAGATCACCAAGGCGGCATTGCAAAACGTGCTGCAGAGCCTTCTCGCCGAGCAGGTATCCATCCGCAATCTGCCACTGATCCTCGAAGCCGTTGCCGAGGCGGTGCCGCATTCACGGAATGTGAATCTCATCGTAGAGCATGTCCGTGTGCGCCTTTCCCAGCAGATATGTCAAACGCTGGCGGGTGAGGATGGCTTCATCTCGGTTGTTACCTTGCAGTCCAAATGGGAGCAGGCCTTCCTCTCCCATATCGAGCAGCAGGGAGATGACCGTGTGTTCACCATGCCGCCCTCGCTGGTTCATGACTTCGTGATCGCCGCGCGTTCCGTCATTCAGGACCAGCTCTCCCATGGCAATCCCTTTGCGATCATCGTCAGTCAGGAAGCGCGGCCATTTGTGCGGTCGCTGCTCGAGCGTGTAAGCACCTCGCTTCCCGTTGTCAGTCATGCAGAGCTTCACCGGAAGACGCCGGTGAAGACGATCGCGCAGATTTGAGGAAGCGCCCATGGCTGAAACAGGTAACAGATCCACATCACCGATAGTGCGGCTTCCGGGAATGGCGGAGCAGATCGGGCTGCTTGCGCGCGACAATGGCATAGCCATTACGGACGAGACGGACCTTAAGGACATGCTTGAAGGTTTGGCGCAGGGCACAGGTGTGAAGGTTCCGCTAATGCTCGCGCTTGGCGAAATACTGAGCGAGATATTTCGATACGAGAACAGACTGGATGCTGACGACAAGAAGGTCGGCGGCGCTCTAACTCTCCCTAAAGAGGATTGAAATGGAAGAGCAAGTGAAACCAGGCGCAGAAGACCGGTTGCTGAGCGGGCCTGAGAAAGCGGCCGTCATTCTCTTTTCGCTCGGTCGGGAGCGGGGTGCGAAGCTGATGGAACGGCTTGATGAGGATGAAATCCGCATTCTCAGCCGGTCCATGGCCCAGCTTGGCAGCATCACGTCGAGCGTCTGTGAGCGGCTGCTTCGGGAGTTCACCGATCATTTCGCCAACAGCTCTGCGGTTGTCGGTACATATGATTCCACAGAGAAGATGCTGTCGCTTTTCCTGCCCGATGAGCGGGTCATGGAAATCATGGGCGATATTCGCGGCGCGGCAGGCCGCAGCATGTGGGAGAAGCTTTCCACGGTGAATGAGCAGATGCTGGCAAGCTATCTCCAGAGCGAACATCCGCAGACAGCCGCTGTCATTCTTTCGAAAATCCGCTCTTCCCATGCGGCAAAGGTTGTGAATGTCCTGCCGGGGCAGTTCCGGGCGGAAGTGCTGCGGCGCATGATCGAGATGGAATATGTGCAGAAGGACGTTCTCAAGGATGTAGAAGAGACACTCCATTCCGAGTTCATGGTCAATTATGCGCGTATGCTCGGTAATGACAGTCATATGCGGATTGCCGAAATTCTGAACCAGGTGGATCGGGCGCAGCTTCCCGAAATCATGGGCGAGATCGAAGGCGAGGTTCCGCAATCGGCCGAGATCATTCGCTCGCTCATGTTCACCTTCGATGATCTGGTGAAGCTTGACGCGCGCTCCTTCCGCACGATCATTCAGGCAATCGAAATCGATACGCTCATTCTGGCGCTCAAAGGCGTGAAGGATGAGGTGAAGGAAACCTTCTTCGAGAACCTTTCGGAGCGGGTCAGCGCCATTGTGCGCAGCGAGCTGGAGCTGATGGGCCCGGTTCGCGCAGCCGATGTGGAGGGGGCGCAAGCCCGCATCGTTCGTGTTGCAAAGGATCTTGAGGCACGAGGTGAGATTGTGCTGGAGCAGAATGAGCGGAAGGCAGCAATGGTTTACTGAAGGACCGCGCAGGCTCTATCCGGCTGAATTTGCTTCTATGACCGGCGTCACCCTGGCGCCGGTCTTTTTGTATCCTGCCTGTTCGTTCTGAGCATAGACATAGCTGATGATTTCGGCGACGGCCCTGTAGAACTCGCGGGAGATTGGCTGATCCACTTCGAGCGCCGCATGAAGGGCGCGCGCGAGCGGGGGTTCTTCCACCACGGTGACGCCATTCTCCTCGGCAATCTCTCTGATCCGCAAGGCGATGAGATCAAGCCCCTTGGCCACGCAGACGGGCACGGCGTCTTCGCCACGCGTGTAGCGCAGAGCAACCGCGTAATGTGTCGGGTTGACGATCACGACCGTGGCGTTCGGCACCGCCGAAAGCATTCTCTTGCGCGCCCGCTGGCGGCGAATCTCGCGCAGGCGGGCTTTCATCATCGGGTCGCCTTCAACCTGCTTATGCTCGTCCTTGATCTCGCGGTGGGACATACGCAGCTTCCGCCGCCAGTCAAAGCGCCGCCAGATGATGTCCACAATGGCGATGAGGCTCATGGCAGAGGCCACCCCGATCAGGAGACGCATGGTGAGGTCGCGGAGAGTGGATGGCATTGTCGAAATGTCGGTGAAGACGAGACCCTGCGCGTTGGCAAAGGTGCTCCACAGCATGAAGCCTGTGATGGCGCCAACCATAGTCAGCTTCGAGAGACCATAGCCGAACTCCACCAGAGCCGTGGTCGAGAAAAGGCGCTGCACGCCGTTCTTCAGGGAAATGCGTTCGGCTTTCGGGCGGATGCGCTCGCCTGTAAGGACGACATGGCCCTGGGCAAAGGCCGCGAAGATGCCCGCGCCGATAAAAATGAGGAAGGCGGGGGCGAGAACCGCTCCGATTTCAAGGATGAAGCGGCTGAAGAGCTGGGTCAGGTCGCCCACCGAGATGCCGGAGATAAGGTCAGACGAATTCTCGATAAGGGGTGTCATGGAGGTGGAGAGCGACATGGCGATCCTGGTGCTCAGACCCGCCGCGATCACGAAACCTGCGATCACGCAGGCAAGAGACCCAAGCTCGCGGGAGTTCGGCGTGTTGCCCTTTTGGCGGGCATCCGAGATCTTCTTCTCAGTCGGTTCTTCGGTTTGGGACGATTTATCCTGTGTGTCTTCAGCCATGGATCACCCTGTCACGCTGTAGAGCCAGTCACCCATGGCATTGGTGAAGGCGATGAGGATGGAGCCGACACAGGCGAATAGCAGCAAGAGGCCGCCCGCCAGCATAAAGGGGGCGCCGATGAAGAAGACTGGCAGAGACTGCATCATCCGATTGGTGAGGCCGAGCCCGAGATTGAAGAGGAAGCCGAGCACCAGAAAGGGCGAGGCAAACTGGGCGGACAGCATGAAAGAGCGTGTGGCGGTGCGGGCAATACTTGCGGCGAGATATCCGAAATCGGGCACCTCTCCCATGGGCAACAGGGCATAGGACGCAACGATGGACTCGATCATCACGATATGGAGACCGGTGACGAAGAGCATCAACACGCCGCTCATGACCATGAAGTTTGCAACGGCAGCGCCGCTTTCGAAGCCCGCACCGGTGGGGCCAGCCAGGGTTGCGAGCCCCATGGACTGACCGGCGATTTGCCCGCCTACATGAAGCATGGCGAAAAGAATACGGGCGGACGCACCGATAAAGGCACCCGCCCCGAACTCGATCATGAGTGCGCTTGCAAAGCCGCCAAAGTCTGAAGGGGGGACAACACTCCCCAGCGGCAGGAGCGGCATCACGACGAATGAAAGGGCGAGCGCGATGATGAGCCGGATATTGGGCGGAATGGATTGCTCGCCATATCCCGGCATCATCATGAGCGCGGTTCCCACACGGGCAAATACCAGCATGAAGGTGAAAACCTGCGCAGTGGCGAAAAGCTGGAGACTTTCCATGCCGGTGGTCCGCTAGACGAATGAACGCACAAGGCTTGTGGAGAGCAGATACCAGCCGTCGATCAATACGAAGAAGAGAATCTTGAAAGGGAGCGAGATAACGACAGGAGGCAGCATCATCATGCCCATCGCCATGAGGATGGTGGCAACAACCATGTCAATCACGAGAAAGGGAAGAAAAACCAGAAAGCCGATCTCGAAGGCGCGCCGCAGCTCGGAGATGAGAAAGGCGGGTACGAGAATCCTCAGGTCCACGCTTTCGGCGCTGCGATAGGGCGGTACTTCATCTGCCAGCGCTTCTGCCTCTGCCGCGCTGCCGCGTTTGTAAACGGCATCGAATAGTTCCGCAAAAACGGCCAGATCCTTCTCTCTCACATTCTCCATCATGAACATGCGGAAGGGGTCAACGATCCGTTCAAAGGCCTGCTCCTCTGAAATCTGGTCGCTGACGAGCGGCTGAAGCCCGTCCCGCCATGCGCGGTCGAACGTCGGTGCCATCACATAGGCGGTGATGAACAGGGCAAGGCTTACAAGCACGATGTTCGGCGGTGATTGCTGGAGGCCAAGGCCTGAGCGCAGAAAAGACAGAACGATCACGATGCGCGTGAAAGAGGTCACCATGATGAGAATGCCCGGGGCGATGCTCAGAACGGTGAGGAGACCCAGAAACTGGATGATGCGGCCGGTAAGGGGGCCATTTCCCTCTGTCCCCAGAAGCTCCTGAATGTCCACGCCCAAGCCCGAGGGCATCATCTGCGCCTGTGCGGCCGCCGTCATTGCCAGAAGGGCTGCTATTCCTATTCCCGTCGCTTTCAGAGTTCTTCTGATCATCTGACCATGCCTTCTGACATGAATGGTTTACTGGACGACGAACTGATCGACATAGACAGCTTCCACAAGCCCGGCGGGATCGATCGCCGAGATGCGGCGCATGATCGCCTCCTTGAAGGCGATCAGCGCGGCGCTTCCCTGAATGTCGTTTTCATCAAGCGTGCGCAGATAGAGGATCACGAGATCGCGAATATGCGGCGTCATCTCATTCACCGCCGTCTCATTCTTGCGGAGGGTACGCAGCGTGAGAGACAGCTGAAGAAGACGGTTGTTCGCGCTGCTCCGCATATTGGTGACAAGCGGTTCCATGGTGAGAAAGACGGGCGTCAAAGCGGGGTCCGGTTCATTCTCACCTTTGAGGTCATTCCAATAGGCGTGCGCGATTTCGACGGGGGAGGCGTCCTTCATCTCTCCCGTTCGGGTGGCGAGGAAGAAGCCACCAATCACACCGACAATCAGCAGTAGTACCAGGCCGGCAGGCAGGATCAGCCGCTGAAGGTGAGGGCGCTCCATACCGCCATTCTTGCCGCGTCTCTCTTCGCTCACATTGTCGGGAAACTCTGCCGCCACCGACTTCTCCGCCAAATCTGGAAACGTAAATCGCGCTGAAAACATTGGCCGATAGCTTCCTACCGACGGACGAAGCCTACGTTTCGTCGATATCCGGAAAGTTTAAAGAACGGACGTTTCGTGAAGTCTCTACTGAATAATCTGCGGGATCTGGGGACACAGCGGCTGCTCATTCTGGGCGGCGTCGGCCTTGCGATCATCGTCGCAATTGTGGGCCTTTCGATCAGCATGTCCCGTTCGTCCATGACGATCCTTTATTCGGACCTTCAGAAGAATGAGTCCGCGCGCATCGGGCAGGTGCTGCGCGAGATGAACATTGCTTTCGACATTCAGAATGACGGCACGGCTGTACTGGTCGCGCCTGAAGATGCGCGTGCGGCGCGGATGCGCCTTGCCGAGAGAGGATTGCCTTCCGGTGATGCGGCTGGCTACGAGCTTTTCGATGATACGGGTGCGCTCGGGCTTACCTCCTTCATGCAGCAGGTGACGAAGACGCGCGCGCTTGAGGGCGAACTTGCGCGCACCATGCAGACCATGGAGGGCGTTGTTGCTGCGCGGGTGCATCTTGTTTTGCCGGAGAGGGAGGCCTTCAACCGGGCGGCCTCACGGCCAAGCGCTTCCGTTTTCATTCATGTCGAGGATTCATCCTCCAAGGCGCGCGAGAAGGCGGTTGCCATTCAGCGTCTTGTCTCATCCGCTGTGCCGGGCCTCAAGGCCGAGGACGTAACGGTTCTTGACCAGACAGGCACCATTCTCGCCGCGC
>NZ_JBATWS010000264.1:0-4329 GCF_049672805.1 Parvibaculum sp. | reverse complement strand
ATATTTCCGAGCGCGGCAAGATCGTTCCGTCCCGTATCACGGCCGTGTCGGCCAAGAAGCAGCGTGAACTCGCCCGCGCCATCAAGCGCGCGCGTTTCCTTGCGCTCCTTCCCTATGTCATCAGCTAAGGCCCGGAAAGGAGACTGAACGATGCAAGTCGTACTTCTGGAGCGGGTTGAAAAGCTCGGTCAAATGGGTGATGTCGTCAAAGTGAAAGACGGCTTCGCACGTAACTTTCTGCTGCCGCAGAAGAAGGCGCTTCGTGCCACCAAGGCGAATATCGAGCGCTTTGAAAGCCAGCGCGCCCAGCTCGAGGCCCGCAACCTCGAACTGAAGAAGGAAGCCGAACAGGTTCACGCCAAGCTGAACGGCCAGACCTTCGTCGTGCTGCGCCAGGCTGGCGAAACCGGCATTCTTTACGGTTCGGTGAGCACGCGTGACATCGCTGCGGCGGTGACCGAAGGTGGTTTCTCCACCGCGCGCAATCAGGTTGTTCTCGACCGTCCGATCAAGATGATCGGTCTGCACGACATTCGCCTGGTGCTTCACCCCGAAGTGTCCGCCACAATCGTCATCAACGTGGCCCGCACCGAGGAAGAAGCCGAGCGTCAGGCTGCCGGCGAAGATCTGACCGCACAGCGCGATGACTTCGACGACGAGAATGAAGCTGAAGAAGCCGTCGAGGCTGCCGAGGGCGAAGAAGAAGCCCCGGCTGAAGGCGAAGAAGCCGAACAGCAGGGCTGATCCGGCTCTCGAAACAGCCGATAGACCTTACAAAAGGGCGCCTCAGGGCGCCCTTTTTCGTTGGAACCCGCCTGGCCGCCGGGACGTTGCACTTGCAACCGGGGAATCTTCCTCCTTAGATATGTTCCAGAAAGCCAGTTCGCGCGGGTTCGCGTCTGTGGCGGAAGATGCGCGACATCGGAAACTTGTTCCTATCACGGGAGGGTTTTGATGATTTTCGGCGTGCTTTTGAAGAAGGTCGTGCGGCGCGGCAACCTGACGCTGGTTACGGCAGACGGCAAGTCCACCACATTCGGCGACGGCTCCGGCGATCCCGTTACGGTCAGATTGCACGACAAATCAGTCGCTTATGAGCTGACCCTCAATCCCTACCTGAAACTTGGCGAAGCCTATATGGACGGTCGCCTGACCGTTGACCCGCCCGCCACCATCTATGAGCTGCTGGACCTGCTCACCGGCAATCTCGGCACGTCCTTTGCCGGGCCCGTCTTTGAAATCTATGGCGCGCTGCGGCGGATGAAGCGGCGCATCGACCAGCACAACCCGATCGGCAAGGCGCAGAAGAATGTCGCCCATCACTATGATCTTGATGGCGGCATCTATGACCTCTTCCTCGACCGCGACAAACAATATTCATGCGCTTACTTCCAGCATCCCGAGATGACACTTGAAGAAGCGCAGCTCGCGAAGAAGCGTCACATCGCAGCCAAGCTCCGCATCGAACCCGGCATGCGGGTGCTGGACATTGGCTGTGGCTGGGGCGGAATGGCGCTGACGCTGGCGGAGGAGACGGGCGCCGAAGTGGTCGGCGTGACGCTCAGCCAGGAACAGCTCAAGGTGGCGCAACGGCGCGCGGAAGAGCGCGGGCTCACCGATCAGGTGGAGTTCCGCCTGCAGGACTACCGGACCCTGAAGGAAAACTTCGACCGCATTGTATCAGTCGGCATGTTCGAGCATGTGGGTGTGGGCCATTACGCCGAATATTTCGGCGGTGTTCATCATCTGCTGACCCATGACGGCCTTGCCCTTATCCATACGATCGGCAGGCTCGACGGGCCGGGTTCCACAAATCCCTGGATTGCGAAATATATTTTCCCCGGCGGTTACATCCCGGCGCTCAGCGAGATGGCCCTTGCCGTGGAACGGAGCGGGCTTTTCATGACGGATGTGGAAATCCTGCGTCTCCATTATGCGGAGACGTTGCGGGAATGGCGCCACCGCTTCATGGAAAGGCGGGCGGAGGCAGCGCGCATCTATGATGAGCGCTTCTGCCGGATGTGGGAGTTCTACCTCGCCGGTTCCGAAACATCCTTCCGCAATGAGGGCATGGTCGTCTTCCAGATGCAGATTGCGAAGAAGATCGAAAGCCTGCCCCTCACGCGCGATTACATGCTGGAGGATGAACGCCGCCTAAATGCGCGGGCAGAGGCACCGCGGCACAGGCTCATTGCGGGAGACTGAACCGCGGTGTTGTTCTGAAGCCCATCAGGCGCGGCCCCGCTTTGCATCCACGCTCAGTGCTCCTGCACCATGGGCGAAGACATAAAGGAAGCCGCCTGCCAGCGCGAAATTCTTGAGAAGCGACGGGTCGGACAGGCTGGGGTGAAATATCAGCGCTGCCGCGACACAGAAGAGCGCGAAAGCCAACGCGACGAAACGCGCCTGATAGCCGATCAGCAGCAGGATGCCGCCGCCCAGTTCCAGCAGCACGGTCAGTCCATAGACCACCTCAGGCATAGGCAGGCCCTTGGACGCGATGAAACCGATGGTGCCCTCCGCCCCCGTCGCCTTGTTGATACCGGCCAAAATAAAAAGAGCCGCGAGCAGAACGCGGCCGACAAGCATGACGATGTCTGATGACGGTTTCATGAAACTTCTCCCCCAAAATCGATTCCCCGGAAAAGCATAGTCCTGTCCGGGCTGCCCGCAAATGCCTCCTGTCGGGCGACGGCCTTCAAAATGACCGAGTTATCCCCATAGTTAACAGGCTTGTATGACGGAATTGTTGGCACTTTGAGACCGGCGGTTAAGTCCGTTGCCCCTGTCTCCCCGCTTCACTACAAACAGGATCATGGAAAACGCGCAGCACGCCTACCCTCATCCTTCCGACGACACCCAGGAACCGCATTATCGCGTGCCGCCGCATAATATTGATGCGGAACAGGCGCTGCTCGGCGCGATTCTGGTCAACAATGAAACCTATGATCGGGTAGCGAGCTTCCTCGAGGCATCTCACTTTTTCGATGCCGTGCATGGGCGGATTTATGAGGCGGCGGCGAAGCTCATCACGCAGGGGCATCTCGCCTCGCCGGTGACGCTCAAGAACTTCTTCGAGCGTGATGCGGCGCTTGCCGAAATCGGAGGTCCTGCCTATCTCGCCCGCCTCGCCGGTGCGGCGACAACCATCATCAATGCAGAAGAATACGGCCGCACCATCTATGACCTCGCGATCCGCCGCCAGCTGATCGCGGTCGGCACGGACATTCATAACCGCGCCTATGACGCGCCTGTTGACGACACACCGGGTCAGCAGATCCTTGATGCGGAACAGGCGCTCTACCAGCTCGCCGAACAGGGCAAATATGAGGGCGGTTTCCAGAGCTTTCACGAGTCACTCAAGGTTGCGATCGACATGGCCGCCGAGGCCTATAAGCGCGATGGCGGCCTTTCCGGCATCTCGACGGGCCTGCGCGATCTCGACCAGCGGCTTGGCGGGTTGCAGCCTTCCGACCTCATCATCCTTGCTGGCCGCCCGTCCATGGGCAAGACGGCGCTCGCCACCAATATCGCCTTCAGCGCCGCCAAGGCCTACAAAGCCGAGCATCACGCAGATGGCACGGTTGAAACAAAGGATGGCGCTATCGTCGGCTTCTTCTCGCTGGAAATGTCGGCCGAGCAGCTTGCGACACGATTGCTTGCCGAACAGTCCGGCGTACCGTCAGAACGTATTCGCCGTGGCAACATCCATGAGGACGAGTTCCACAGACTTGTCGATGCCGCGCGGGAACTGCAGAGCATTCCGCTCTATATCGACGATACGGGCGGTCTCACCATCGGTACGCTTGCCGCACGCGCGAGACGGCTGAAGCGGCAGCGCGGCCTCGGCCTTCTCGTGGTGGACTATCTGCAATTGCTCGCAGGCTCCGGCAAGTTTGGCGATAACCGCGTGCAGGAAGTGACACAGATCACGACCGGCCTCAAGGCGCTTGCTAAAGAACTCAATGTGCCGATCATCGCGCTGTCCCAGCTTTCCCGACAGGTGGAAGCGCGCGAAGACAAGCGCCCGCAGCTTTCGGACCTGCGCGAATCCGGCTCGATCGAACAGGACGCCGACGTCGTGATGTTCGTTTTCCGCGAAGAATATTACGTCTCGCGGCGCGAACCGACCGAAGGCACGCCCGAACATCTTCAGTGGCAGCAGGAAATGGAGCGCGTGCATGGCCTTGCCGAATGTATCATCGGCAAGCAACGCCACGGCCCCACCGGCACGGTCAAGCTCCAGTTCCAGGCGGATGTGACACGCTTCTCGGACCTCGAGACACATCACGTCGATGATTTCGAGTGAGGACTGACGGGGCAGTGCTG
>NZ_JBATWS010000263.1:0-5049 GCF_049672805.1 Parvibaculum sp. | reverse complement strand
CAGTTCCCCCACGCCGGAGGTGAAGGCGATGGTGGATGACATCAATCTGCGCCGCCGCGCGTCCTATCAGCAGATTGCGAACAAGACACCGGGCGCGAATCTGAATGCGGTCGAGAAGCTTGCCGCCGAGAAGCTGATCGCGAAGACGCCTTCCGGCCAATATGTGGAACAGGCGCCGGGCCAATGGGTGAAGAAACCCTGATCTGACCCGATTTGGCACAGCGACGCCCGGTTTTGGGGCGGCGGGTGCCTTATCTGTGTCCATATGTGTCCGGGAGAAAGCGTTTTGGCCCGCAGCGCCCGGCACACCCCTTGCACTCCATAAAACAGTCAAGCTTTTCCGCCTGCCGGCTCTTTATTGAAGTCGCGGCGGAGCCGGTGCGGGCCTCCGACGGTCGGGGGGCCAGTTCGTAGCCCGCACCGCCAGCTTGTCTTATCCGACGGCCTCGACAGCACCGCGCCCGGATCGGCTTTTCGCCGGTCCGGGCAGGTGCCGTTGGTGCGGTGTCAGCTTGCTGCGCCGCGCGCAACGAAGAAGGGGTTGTCGAGCCCGCGTTCTGTCTTGCCGTAAAGCAGCGGTGTGCCATCAAGCTGCGTGACGCTGCCGCCCGCAGCCGCGAGAACGGCATGGCCGGCGGCGGTGTCCCATTCCATCGTCCGCCCGTGGCGGGGATAGAGGTCCGCTTCGCCGGCTGCGAGAATGCAGAACTTGAGCGATGAACCGGCAGCGAGAAACTCCTTCACCTTGTAGAGGTTCAGATATTCCTCGGTCTTGGTATCACGGTGGGTGCGGCTTGCAATGACGACGAGGCCGTCTGCTGCGGGCTTGCGTGCGGCAATCGTGCGGGCTTCGCCTTCGGCCTTGCCATCCGGACAGGCAGCGACTTTCTCTTCAAAGGCGTTACCGCTTCCAAAGCCATAGAACATGCGCTCCTTGGCGGGGGCATAGACGACACCGGCAACGGGATGGCGATCTTCGATGAGGGCGATGTTCACCGTGAATTCGCCATTCTTGTTGATGAACTCCTTCGTGCCGTCGAGCGGATCGACCAGAAAGAAGGAACGGCCAATCTCGGGTATATGGCCTGCGGCAGCGGCTTCCTCTGACACAATCGGGATGTCCGGTGCGATCTCTCGCAGCCCGGCAAGGATGAGCGTCTCCGCATCGCGGTCTGCCGCAGTGACGGGACTCTTGTCGTGCTTGGTGACGATTTCGAAGTCGGTGCGGTAATGTTCCATGATCGACGCTCCGGCCTTGAGGGCAAGACGGCGCAGATCATGGGTCAGGGATGCTTTGTCTGAAATCGTCAAATGTCCGGTTCCTGATTGTGCCGTAGCGCAGGGCTGGCATTGAAGGCGATGCAATGGTATCAGGCTTTCTAGTCTTTCAGCGGTGCAGGGGCAATTCGATATGAGCGAAACAAACGAGGTTTCCGCACTGGAGCTTGCCGCTTTGATGTGCAGCCGCGTGTGCCACGATATCATCAGCCCGGTTGGCGCCATCACGAACGGCCTTGAGGTTCTTGCGGATGACGATGATCCTGAAATGAAGGATCACGCGATGGAGCTCATCACGAAGAGCGCCACGCAGGCTTCTGCCAAGCTGCAATTCGCCCGGATCTGTTTCGGGGCGGGCGGCTCGGCGGGTGCTGAACTTGATCTTCAGGACGCAAAGGCTGTGGCTGAAGGGCTGATGGCGAGCGAACGGCCGACTCTGAGCTGGGATGCGCCAGCGGCAACGCTCGGCAAGGACTATGTGAAGCTCCTGCTTAACATGATGCTGATTGGTGCTGCCGCCATTCCGCGGGGTGGTGAAGTGGCGGTGAAGGTCGAAAACGGGACGGCAACTCCCACCATTACCGTGCGCTCCACGGGCACGGCGGCGCGTGTGCCGGAAGAGACGCAGAAGTTTCTGGGCGGCCTGCCGGAAGAAGGCACGCTGGATGCGCGCTCGGTGCAGCCTTATTTTACAGGCCTCGTTGCGCGCTCGCTCGGCCTTTCGATTTCCGCGCGGATGGATGGCGAGGCTTTCGTCATCGAGGCAGGGTTTGTCGATGGGGGCAGCGGCGTGTGAGCCGTAGCCGGTTTGACCAAAAGAAAAGGGCGCCTCGCGGGGCGCCCTTCGCATTTTGGATCATGCCTTGCCTCAGGCGGTTGCCTTGGCGGGCATTGCGGCCTCGGCGGGATCGCGCAGCACATAGCCGCGTCCCCAGACCGTTTCGATGTAGTGGTCGCCGCCTGTCGAGGCCGCGAGCTTCTTGCGGAGCTTGCAGATGAAGACGTCGATGATCTTGAGTTCGGGCTCGTCCATGCCGCCATAGAGATGGTTCAGGAACATCTCCTTGGTGAGCGTCGTGCCCTTGCGGAGTGAGAGAAGCTCCAGCATCTGATATTCCTTGCCCGTCAGATGGACACGGTTGCCCTCGACCTCGACCGTCTTGGTGTCGAGATTGACGGTGAGCTTGCCCGTGTTGATGACTGACTGGGAGTGGCCCTTGGAGCGGCGGACAACCGCATGGATGCGGGCGACCAGCTCGTCCTTGTGGAAGGGCTTGGTCATATAGTCGTCGGCACCGAAGCCGAGGCCGCGCACCTTGTTTTCGATACCCGCCAGACCCGACAGGATCAGGATGGGGGTGGTGATCTTGCCGACCCGGAGCGACTTCAATACGTCGTAACCGCTCATATCCGGCAGGTTCAGGTCGAGAAGAATGATGTCATAATCATAGAGCTTGCCGAGATCGACACCTTCCTCGCCAAGATCCGTGGTGTACACATTGAACCCGTCTGACTTGAGCATCAGTTCGATGCTCTGCGCCGTGGCGCTGTCGTCTTCGATGAGCAGAACTCGCATTGGTCCCCCTCAGGCGATCTTCATATGCCCCGATCGCCTCGGTTTGGTTAATCCATATTTCCAGACATTAAGGTCATTTGGTTAACAAAGGTTAACCGAAAGAGAAAAAATTCAGAAAATTTTACCGATTGGCCCGTAAGTGCTCGAAATCACACGGGCGGGAAGGGGCAGAGCGTGCGGGAACAGATTCCATAACCCCTAAACCTCTGAAAATGCTCCATGAATCTCAGGGACGAAAATGGAGGTATCCGCAGTTTTCAGGGTTTACGCGGTCTTAAAGGGTTCCCGGCAATGATCCTTCCAAGGCGGGTCTGACGAAGGCCCATTCAGGTTTTCCAGTTCAGGAGCTGCGGCCCCGTGAAGGCATTGTTGGCGGAAATCGGCGGGATCGCCGAAATCAGGCATTATGGACGTGTCGTCAGCATTCAGGGGCTGACGATCGAGGTTGCCGGACCGCTTCATGCGATGGGCATTGGCAGCCGCCTTGTCGTGTCGAACCGTGCTGGGGAAGAGGTCACCTGCGAGGTGGTGGGGTTCCGCGACAACCGCGCCCTCTGCCTTCCCTTTGGCCCGCTTTCGGGCATCGGTGTCGGCTGTAAGGCCGTGCTCTCCTCTGACGAGCCGCATATCTATCCTTCATCCGCCTGGCTTGGCCGCGTGGTCAACGCCTTTGGCGAGCCGATCGACGGCAAGGGACCGATTGCTTCGGGCGTGTCGCCCTATCCGCTCCGCACACCGCCGCCGCCTGCCCATATGCGCCAGCGCGTGAAGGGCAAGATCGATCTCGGCGTGCGCGCGCTCAACACATTCACAACCTGCTGCCGCGGGCAGCGCATGGGCATTTTTGCAGGCTCGGGCGTCGGCAAGTCGGTGCTGCTTTCCATGCTGGCGCGGAACACGGCCTGCGATGTCTCCGTGATCGGGCTGATCGGCGAACGCGGTCGTGAAGTGCAGGAATTCATTGAAGATGATCTCGGGCCGGAAGGGCTTGCACGTTCTGTCGTCGTGGTTGCGACATCGGACGAGCCTGCGCTGATGCGCCGGCAGGCGGCCTATCTCACGCTGACGCTCGCCGAATATTTCCGCGACCGCGATCAGGATGTGCTTTGCATGATGGACAGCGTGACCCGCTTTGCCATTGCACAGCGCGAAATCGGCCTCTCGACGGGCGAACCGCCGACGAGCAAGGGGTACACGCCGACCGTTTTCGCTGAACTGCCAAAGCTGCTGGAGAGGGCAGGGCCGGGCACCGGCAAGGGCAGCATCACCGGGCTTTTCACCGTGCTTGTAGATGGCGACGACCATAACGAGCCGGTGGCAGATGCCGTGCGTTCTATTCTCGACGGGCATATCGTCATGGAGCGCGCCATCGCAGAGCGCGGACGCTATCCGGCGATCAATGTGATGAAATCCGTGTCGCGCACCATGCCGGGTTGCAACAACCCGGAGGAGAATGCGCTGATCCGCCGTGCGCGCGGGTTGCTTGCCATCTATGACGATATGGAAGAGCTGATCCGGCTCGGCGCCTATCGCCCCGGTTCGGACCGGCAGGTCGATGAGGCCATTCATTATCAACCCGCGCTGGAAGCCTTTCTTTCCCAGCAAAAAGGCGAAGCGAGCAGCCTTGAAGAAGGCTACCGCCAGCTTGCGGCCATTCTCGACCAGGCACCGGGCTCTATTGAGGAGGCTGAGTGATGCGCAACCGCGAATCCCTTATCCGGCTTCACAAGTTTCAGGTCGATGAGAAGCGCCGCAAGGTCGCGGAACTCGAACTGATGCTGGCCGAGTTTCGCCAGCGCGAGCGGGATCTTGAAGCTCAGGTCGAGGCCGAACAGCGCAAGGCGGGCATTTCGGATGTCGCGCATTTCGCCTATCCGATGTTTGCGAAATCAGTTATCCGGCGGCGCGAAAATATTCTGGAATCGATTCAGGGGCTGGAGCATCAGCTCGAACTTGCGAAGGAAGAGCTTTCAGGTGCCTTCCGCGAGCTCAAGAAATACGAACTGCTTGAGGAAAGTCGCAAGCGCAAGGTGCGAAAGACGGCCATGCGGATCGAGCAGGCCGAGCTTGACGAGATTGCACTGAACATCCATCGCAGCCGCTGATTTCGCCGCTTTCGGGCGAGGGCTTCTATTGGCGGGTTACTGCGCTACAATGGCCGCAGTCAGAACAAGCTTGTGGTCAGGGTCCATGCC
>NZ_JBATWS010000262.1:0-1572 GCF_049672805.1 Parvibaculum sp. | reverse complement strand
GCTCCACATGTGGCCTGGCCTTGTCGTTCTGGTAGGTGACGGCAATGTCAGCGCCGAGCGCCTTGAGCGCCACGGCGCAGCCCCAGGCCAGCGACTGGTCATTCGCGAGGCCGACAATAAGCCCCTTCATCGCCCTTCCTCCAAGAGCGCGCGTGCATGGATCGCCATCGTCATCTCCTCGTCGGCCGGAATCACCAGGGCCTTGAATGGCGGCAGAAACGCGGGTCTTGCAACACCCGCCTCCCGGAGGACGTGGTTCACTTGATCTGCCCCTTATCGCGCGCCTCGGCAAGAAGCGCCGCGAGCGCGCAGGACAACAGCCGCGCCCGCTCGTTGTCCGCCCGGCTTGTCAGGATAACGGGCACGCGGGCCCCGAGCACGATGCCGGCCGCCTCCGCACCGCCAAGAAAGGTCAATTGCTTGGCCAGCATGTTGCCGGCCTCGATATCGGGAACGACAAGGATATCCGCCTGACCGGCAACCTCGGAGACAATACCCTTCTCAATGGCCGCCTCCGCGCTGATCGCGTTGTCGAAGGCCAGCGGCCCGTCGATGACGCAATCCGTGATCTGGCCGCGATCCGCCATCTTGCAGAGCGCGGCGGCATCAAGCGTCGCCTGCATCTTCGGGTTGACCGTTTCCACGGCGGCAAGGACAGCCACTTTGGGAAGCACCCTTTCGCCGAAGACCACGCGCCAGAGATCGGCGGCATTCTGCACGATGTCGGCCTTGGCCGGCAGGTCGGGAAGGATGTTCACCGCAGCATCGGTGATGATGAAAGGCTTGGGGTAGCTCGCGATGCTCATGAGATAGGCATGGCTGATCCTGCGCTCCGTCCTCAGCCCCGCATCCTGTCGCACGACGGCTGCGAGCAGTTCGTCGGTATGGAGCGATCCCTTCATGATCGCGTCGACCTGATGGCCGGCGGCCAGCTCCGCGGCCTTCGCCGCAGCGGCATGGCTGTGCTCCACGTCCACCAGTTCCCAGCCGGAAATATCGACCGAGGCGGCAGCGGCCGCCTCCTCGATTTTCACCCTCGGCCCGATCAGAACCGGTACGATGAGCTTTTCGCGCACCGCCTCGTCGACGGCTTCGAGCACGTTCGGCTTGACCGGATGGACAACCGCTGTCCTGGTCGGCGACAGTGCCTTGCACAGCGCCAGGATCGCATCAGTCGCCTCGGTCATGCAGGAACCTCTCTCACCAGGATGAATCGCCAGCGGACTTTACGATTCCTCCCGTAACATCGAAAGGCCCGTCGCGCGATCGAAGACGTGCAGGCTTTCGCCACCGACGGAAAAGGCCACGGGAGCGCCGGTCGTCGGCCGGCTGCCTGCGGGAACGAGAGCGCCGATCTCCTTGCCGCCCACACGGAAGGAAACGAGGGCGCTGTCGCCGTGGAATTCGACGAGATCGGCGATGCCGGCGAGGGTGTTCTCCCTGTTGCCTTCGAGAGAAGCGGCCGACAGCGACGATGGCCTCACGCCGAGGGTGAGGGCCTGCCCCTCCTTGATCTCGAAGCGCCCGTGGTCGGCCCTGAAGCGCACGCCATCGCCTTCGAGCAGCCAGGCC
>NZ_JBATWS010000261.1:0-2435 GCF_049672805.1 Parvibaculum sp. | reverse complement strand
TCTGTCAGCCGCGCTTCGGTGTAGCGCATGGCCGCCGCGTTATCGCCGTCCACATTGCCGAAATTGCCCTGACCATCCACCAGCGGATAGCGGACCGAGAAGTCCTGTGCGAGACGCACCAGCGCGTCATAAACCGACTGGTCGCCATGCGGGTGGTAGCGGCCAATGACATCACCCACAACGCGCGCCGATTTCTTGAACCCCTGCCCCGGCTCCAGCCTGAGCTGCCGCATGGCAAAGAGCACCCGGCGGTGAACCGGCTTCAGCCCGTCACGCACATCCGGCAGCGCCCGATGCATGATGGTCGAAAGCGCATAGGCAAGATAACGCTCCTCCAGCGCCTCGCGCAGATTGATCTCGTGGTCGGGCTCGGGCGGTGTGATGATCTTGGTCATGTCTTTGACTTCTCTAGGGCTTGTAGCGATACGAGCAAAACCCGGTGCCCACGGCTCTGGATTGCTGCGTCGGCCTATGGCCTCCTCGCAATGGCAATGAATATATCAGCGATTCGGCGCTTACCCCGCCCGGGCGGCGATCTTCTCCAGAAGCCTTATCCGCGCATCGGGCAAATGCCGCTCATGCGCGGCGAAGAGGTGCCGGTCAAGGAAATGCCCCGTGAGGCGCAGGCCCTCGGCAACATCAGCAAGCGATGCCTCCCCTACCTGTGTGCCCACAAGGAAAGAGGGCAAGCGGAAGAGGCGGTCCTTGTAAGGCTCGCCCGCCCCCCGGCTCACCGCGCTGCCGCTTTTCGGCGAGACATAGATGAGGTCATCCCGCGAACCCGTTGCCGCGCAGCGCGTGAGGTCCAGCCCGAAGCCCAGCTCCTGCAGCAGCCCGAGTTCCCACCGCACGAAAATCGCGGGCCAGACATCCGGGTCGAGCAGAGTTTCCAGCAGCACCTCATAGCCGTCATAAAGTGCCGGATGCGCCTCCCGCTCGGGCACGATTCCGCAAACAGCACTCGCGGCACTGAGCGCAAGCAGCGCCAGCGGATCATCCATGAGAAGCCCCGCCAGCGGTCTCACAAGTTCGACCTGATAGGTGCCGAGATGTTCCGACAGGCGCGCGCGCCAATGGGCCGAGAGCTTGTTCCCCGGCTGGAGTACGCTGCGCAGCCGCCGTCCCGCGCCGCCATGCACGAGTCCGAGATAGCGCCCCTGCTCCCGAGTGAACAATTCGAGGATAGCGCCCGTTTCGCCATAAGGGCGCGCCGACAGCACAATCCCTTCGTCTCGCCAGTCCATTTTCGTTCCTGTTCGTCTCCCGTCTTATAGCGCCGTTCGCTGTGCATGGCGACGGAACACGATTGTGATTTATCCCCTTGCGGATTCGGGTTGGCGCAGCCGCCTTCGGCGTGTAAACACCGAAAGAGAACCTTACCGGAAGCATTATGTGGGCACGGTACAAGCATTATGTCTGGCCGGCGATCGGGCTTGCCGCGGTCGCCTTTTCGGCATGGCTTCTTTTTCACGAGATCCGTCACCTCTCTCTGGAAGATGTGTCGGAAAGCCTCGTTGCCATCCCGCTGCACCGCTGGCTCCTTGCGGGCGCCTCAACCGTGCTCGCCTATATGGCCCTGGCGGAATATGACCGCCTCGCGCTGAACCATCTCGGGCGCTCGCTCCCCTGGAGCTTTGTCGCCACCACCTCCTTCACCACCTATGCGCTGGCTCACAATATCGGCGCTTCCGTCTTTTCGGGCGCTTTCGTCCGGTATCGCGCCTACACCTCGCAGGGGCTGGGCAGCGGCGAGATCGGTGTTCTCGTGGCGCTCTGTTCCTTCACCTTCGCGCTCGGCACGGTGCTTCTCGGCGGTCTGGTACTCGTCACCCAGCCGGAACCCTTCACCCTGCTCTTCGAGGACATATCGACCGAGGTGCTGAGGGGGTTTGGTGTCTTGCTGTTGACCCTGGTGGCGCTTTATGTGATCGGCAGCTGGCTTCACTTTCAGCCGCTGCGCATCGGGTCTTTCGAGCTGGTTTATCCGCGCCTGCCGATAGTCTGGCGGCAGCTCATCATCGGCCCTCTGGAACTGATCGGCGCTGCCGGCATCCTCTATTTCGCCCTGCCGGCGGAAGGCAATCCGGGCTTCATCGTGGTGCTTGGCATCTTCCTCGCCTCCTTCTCCATCGCCCTTCTTTCCCACGCGCCCGGTGGCCTTGGCGTATTGGAGATCGTCTTTCTGGCAGGGCTTCCCGGCCTTGATCCGGCCGATGTGCTGGCGGCACTCATTGTATTCCGCCTCTTCTACCTGATCGTGCCCCTGCTCGTGTCGCTCTTCATCATTCTCGCCTTTGAACATTCCCAGTTCACCAAGCGGGAAAAAGAAAAATAGCGCGTCATTTATCGGGGAAATCGAGGCCCATCTCGCGATAGCGTTCACGGTCGTCGGACCAGTTCTCGCGCACCTTCACGAAAAGGAACAGATGCACCCG
>NZ_JBATWS010000260.1:0-4025 GCF_049672805.1 Parvibaculum sp. | reverse complement strand
CTTTGTGGCCCCGTAGCTCAGCTGGATAGAGCATCAGATTCCTAATCTGACGGTCGTGCGTTCGAATCGCGCCGGGGTCACCACCTGCCTGTCCGGGCGACAGGCGGTTCCGTCATTGAGTGCGGGGCACCTCACGGGGTAAAGCTGTTCCGCCCTGGCCCGTTGCGCCGGGCCAATGGAGCCGGAACAAGCGCGATGACACGAGCCGACAACGCCCCCTCCCCTGCAGCCCCGTTGGCCGCTGATGCCCGACGCATTCTCGTCATCAAGCATGGCGCCTTTGGCGATGTGATCCAGGCGGAAGGTGCGCTGCGCGATATTCGCGAGAACCATCCAGACGCGCATATAACGGTGCTCACCATGCCCGCCTATCGCGCACTCCTCGCGCGCTGCCCGCATGTTGATGAGGTGATGGTGGATGAGCGCGCACCCCGCTGGCGGCTCGACCGGATGCTGGCGCTTCGCCAGAGACTTCGGGAACCGGGCTTCGACATGGTCTATGACCTGCAAAACTCGAAGCGGACGGCTTTCTATTATCGCTGGATGTTCCGGGACACGCGCTGGTCAGGCACGGCAAAAGGATGCAGCCACCCGCACCGCGCACATGCACCGAAAAAAATCCGCACACTCGACCGGCTTGCAGGCCAGCTTGAAGATGCGGGCCTTACCATCCGCCATTCACGCAAGCCCGATGTCTCATGGCTTGCCGATGATGTGAGCGCCCTTCTCGAAAAGGCCGGAGTGAAAGAACCTTTTATCGTGCTGGTGCCGGGCTGCTCCGTACGCCACCCGCAAAAGCGCTGGCCGCATTACGCCCTTCTCGCCCAAAGGCTGATGGATGCAGGCCATGTCGTCGTCATGGCGCCGGGGCCGGATGAGGTGGAGCTTGCGAAAACAATCCCCGGCATCATCATCGAAAAGACGAACTGGAGCGCGCTCGCAGGCATTCTGAAGCGTGCGCAATTCGTGATCGGCAACGACACGGGGCCGAGCCACCTTGCCGCCCATTTGGGAACGCCGGGCCTCGCCCTGTTCGGGCGGCATATGTCAGCCGAACGCACCGGCATCATTCGCGAGCATTTCGGCGTGATCGAGGTGGAAGACCTCACCACCCTTCCCGTCGAGCGCGTCCTTGGGGAAGTGACGCGCCGTCTCGGGACTCACTCGAATTCGGTGTAGGATTTTTCTTCCACGATCCGCGAGCCGGTGAGGAGATTGATCTCCTTCTTCAGCGCGGCGCGCTTGTCGTTCTGCTTGTAAACGGAACGCGCAAGCTCGATGAAGGTCGGCCCGAAATCCTTGTCCGCCTCGCACTGGCGAATATCGTCCTCAATAACCCAAAGCGCCTCGTTCACGGCTTTCAGCCCTTCTTCGAGACGGCGCAACTCGGCACTGTCTTCCAGATTGGCATTGCGGGCAGCTTCCAGCACGGCAAGCTCGTGACGCACATTGGCGAGCTTTGCCTCATCAGACATGCGCTCCGACTTGATGCGCAGAATGGTGATCTTGTCGATAAGCTCACCCGGACCAACCTCGATCAGGATGGGCTTTGCTTCTTGCTGGGACATGCCTGCTCCGGACAGAATGACGAACCTGTCTGCTATAGCCCAAGCCAAGGCCCTCTGTCATCCGCCCCGGCCCGAACGAGATTTTGGACCAATAAAGCCTTGCGATCAGCCGGCGCCGCACCGACTATCCACCAAAGCGCTCGTGAATATGCGGGCAGTCGCCGCCTGACACGCATGGCAGAGGCCTATGTCGCGTTTCTCGAAACTTCTCGACCATCTGCGCAGTGCCGAAACGCATGAAAAGCGCCTTACCGTGCGGGCTTCCTCGCCGCGGCTGATGGTGGAGATCGGCGGCTATGCGCATCGCGCGCGGGACTGGTCGGCGGGCGGCGCCTGCATTGAGGGATTCGCGGAAGCCGTCATCATCGGCACCATATTGAGCGGCCAGCTTTACTGGGAAAATGACCGGCGGCGGCTTCATTTCGCGGCGGAAGTGCTGCGGCTTGATCCCGGTGGCGCGGTGGCACTGCGGTGGCTCGACCTGCCACTCGCTATCCAGCAGGAAATGGAAGCCTATCTCGCCTGACGGAACGGACCGGGCCGCTGCGTCAGTTGCGCCATGCCGATCACACGCTACGCTCCCTGCAACGCCATGCAGAACAGGGAGAGAAACATGCCCGGCTACAAGACCCTTATCGTGAAAAAGGAAGGCCCGGTCGATTGGGTCACGCTCAATCGGCCAGATTCGCTCAATGCGATGAACCCGGAACTCGTGGACGAGCTGCAGGACTATTTCGGCAAGCTCTATACAGATCATTCCGTGCGGATCGTGGTGCTGCGGGGCGCGGGCCGCGCCTTCTGCGCCGGACTCGACCTCAAGGAACGCTCCAACCGCCCCGACACAGACACGAGCGGCAGCCCGCAGGCAGGCCTGGTCGCGCAGCGCCGCATCAGCGAAATCGTGATGCGCATGCGCCGCTGCCCGCAGGCGATCATCTCGCTCATTCACGGCCCGGCCTGTGGTGGCGGCTTTGCACTGGCGCTTGCCTCCGATATTCGCATTGCCGGTGAAAGCGCGCGCATGAACGCCGCCTTCATCCGCATCGGGCTTTCTGCCTGCGATATCGGCGTGAGTTACTTCCTGCCGCGTCTTGTGGGCGTGTCGGTGGCAAGCGAACTTATGATGACGGGCCGCTTCATCAACGCCGCCCGCGCCGAGCGCGTGGGTCTTGTCTCCGAAGTGGTGGCGGATGACAGGCTCGAGGAAGCAGCACGGCCTTACATCGAGGAAATGCTGACAACCTCGCCGCTCGGCCTGCGTCTTACCAAGGAATGTCTCAACATGTCGGTTGATGCAGGAAGCCTTGAGGCCGCCATCGCTATGGAAGACCGCAACCAGATCCTCTGTGCCCAGACAAATGACTTCCGTGAAGGCATCTCCGCCTTCCTCGGCAAGCGCAAGCCTGCCTACACGAATAGCTGACCGGATGCGAAAGCGGCCGTTCCGCCAAAGACGGAACGGCCACTCGCCCGCCCTGCATCCCCCACAGGGCAGCTCCCCAAAAGGATCAGAAGCCGAAAACGAGCTGCGCGCTGAGTTCGTCAACGCTGTCGCTGGCAATGTTGTAATGCGTCCATTCGGTACGGATGGAGGTGTTGCGCGCAACGGCAAATTCCGCACCGGCACCACCAAGCCAGTTCAATTCACGACCGCCCGTGGGGTCATTGTAATTGTGCAGGCCGCCCTTGCCGTAAACCGCGAAATCATTCGACACCGGCCAGGAGACGAGAAGCTCCGCACCATAGGTATCGACATTATCGCTTACGCCGCCAACCGTGATGTCGGCGAGATCGGCATAGAAGCCCTGTACGGCGAGATACTGGTTGAGACGCCAGCCAGCCATGCCGCGCCATGTCCAGTCATCATCATCATCGGCCCAGCCCCAGCCAAGGCCGCCGCCGACATAAAGACCCGGCTGAAAGCTTGTCTGGTTATAGAGAGTGCCTTCGCCGGACACAGTGTCGGATTGCGCCGATGCAGCACCGGCGAAACCGGCAAGGCCAAGTGCCAGAACGGCAGAGCCCAGAATGCGTGTTGCAAAAGTCATAATGTTCAGAGCCTCGTTTCATGTTCGACGAAGCCCCCCACTAGCCCGGGGCAGAAGATGGACGGCACATCCCCACGAGGCAAGCATCGGTGCCGACAAGTTGCTGCCGGATTGTCGCCACAATCAAAAGAGTTACTGTGCCACAAGGACTTATCGCGTCATTAAATTATGGTGAGTGCAGAACTGCACAATATTCGCCGTACGCCGTGACGCTGATGCAACACTTCGTGTGAACAGACCTGAGGCGCACGAGCGAATTGAATCGCGCTTACTTCTTCTTGCTCATGTCGATGAGCGGCAACATGCGGATGGTGGATGTGCCCTTCGCGACAATGTCGCCCGCTGCATTACGGAGATTGCCCTCAACGAACATGGTGGAGCGGCCACGCCGCTCGATCCACGCTTCGGC
>NZ_JBATWS010000259.1:0-4703 GCF_049672805.1 Parvibaculum sp. | reverse complement strand
ACCTGCCACCCGATACTTGTCACATCATCGCACATAAGAGGGCTGATAAAGCCGGGTGGCGCGGCGACATATATGCAGGCGGCGCGCGAGACAATTTTGCTGCATGGCTGGAATTGCTTGTGCAGGAAGTTGAGGATTACCATAAGCAGCGCATGGTGGGGCCGATAGACGCGCCTCTGGAAAGCGTTACGCTTCAGGACGATTCCGAGGCTTCCGCTTTCTGGGGGCAGAAAGCTGACCCGACTGAGTGGCTTATCGCGCAGCCATGAAAGATAATCTGTACCCGTATGAACGGGTCATTTGCGGGCTGGGATAATGGACGTTCGAATTGGTGTGGCGACCGACCGGGAGGCTGTCATCCGCTATCTGTTGATGGCGGGTGAGGGGCTGTTCGAACATCTCTTCGAAGATGTCTATCCGGGCCTCACCACCACCGATGCGCTGGGCGTTGCCGTGGGGGATGCGGATAGCCCCTATCATTTCGAGAATGCCTATCTCGTGGAAAATGAGGGGGAGGTAACGGGGTGTCTGATCGCCTTTCCGGCCGAGCAGATCGGACTGCCTGAAATCGCCTATAGCGTCATTCCGCGCGACCGGCTTGATCCCGTTCTTCCGCTTTTCACCACCCATGTGCCAAACAGTTTCTACATTAACACGCTCGCCGTGGATGAGGCTGCGCGCGGGCAGGGCGTGGGCGGGTTGCTGCTCGACTTTGCGGCCGAACTAGCCATGAGCACAGGGCGTGACAGCCTGACGCTCCATGCCTGGGGCGACAATGCACCAGCCCTCAGCCTCTACCGGGCCAAAGGCTTTGAGTGCGTGGAGAGGTTTTCGATACCGGCTTCGCCCTGGCTCCGCCACACAGGGCCGATGCTTTTGTTGCAACGTCCGCTCGGCTGACATGGCAAAGCTTTCTCCCCACGTGGTGCTGATTACAGGTGCAAGCGACGGCATCGGTGCGGCGCTCGCGCGGGAATATGCGGCACCCGGTGTAACGCTCGGGCTTCTCGGTCGAAACGAGGAGCGGCTGGCGGGCGTGGCCGAAGATTGCCGCGCGGCGGGAGCAACGGTTGAAACGCTAATTGCAGATGTGGCGACGCACGAAGCGGAAGCAGCCATTCTGAGCTTCGATCACCGGCACAAGATTGACCTGCTGCTCGCCTGTGCAGGGGTGACATCCGGCATCTCGGAAGCCGATGGTCTGGAGCCCTGGGATACCGCCGAGAAAGTGGCCGAAATCAACTTCACCGGCGCGCTCCGCACCATCGGACCTCTGGCAAATGTGATGGCGGGGCGGGGAAGTGGCCAGATTGCCGGTATCGGCTCACTTGCCGCGCTGACGCCCATGCCTTCCTGCCCGGCCTATAGCGCCGCGAAAGCGGGGCTGGAAACCTATCTTCTCGCGCTGAGGCGCCTGCTTCGCCCCTATGGAGTAGGAGTCAGCATTATTTGTCTTGGCTATGTCGAGACAGGAATGAGCCGGCAGTTGAAAGGCCGGAAGCCCTTTCTCACAACGCCGGAGAGAGTGGCGCGGAAAATACGGAAATCGCTATGCAGAAATCCGGCTCGCATCATCCACCCGCCTGTTTTGTATATGGGAATAAGGCTCCTCAATATGCTGCCAGAACCCCTCGCGCTCTTGTTCCTGCCTGCCTTTGCTTTTACGATTAATCGCAAGGGCGCTTAGAGAGGATATTGAGAATCTTTTAGCGGCTTGCATCGAAGAGGGGCACGATGGTCGCCGGTTTGATCGGTTTTCTGGTCGCGTTTGCGACCGTGTTGGTGCTGGAACGGTTTGTCCAGCCACGCGATACGAAAAGGCCGATCTTTCATCGTGTCAGCATGCTCTCGGCAATGCCGATGATCATGTTCTACCTCTCCGTCTTCATGCTGACCTGTCGCCCAGTTTTCTCGACCGTATTCAGCATCATTGTTTTTCTCGGCATCGTCGTCGTCAACAATGCGAAGTTTCGCGAGCTGCGCGAGCCGCTGGTCTATTCCGACTTCGCGCTGCTTCGGCAGGCCATCGCTCACCCGGCGCTATATGTCGGCTATATAGGCCCGTTCAAAGTTACCGCAGTTATTCTTTCCGGCGCGGCGGTGATTGTCGGTTGCCTTCTTTATGAGGCGCCGGTCATTGCGCGCACCACGCCGGAAGAGTGGCTCCCTACGATCGCTTATTTCGCAACCGTGGCAGGCATGATCTATCTGATCACGCGCGGGCCGCTGCGAAACGAATTCCGCGCCATTTTGATGAAGTTCGGAACATCAGCCAATGTGCGGGAAGATGTGGACAGGTTGAGCCTTGTCATCACATTGATTTTCTATTTCTTCCTCGCCGGTGAGCAGGAAATCGCTGCCATCAGGTCGCAGGAGAATGAGAAGGAAGATCGTGCCCGCCCCGTCGGACGCTCGGATCTCCTGCCCGATATTGTCGTTGTGCAGAATGAGTCATTTTTTGATGCGCGTCGCGTCCTGAGCCATGTCCCGGAAGGCTTTCTCGAAAACTTCTGCCGAACATCCGGGGAAGCGCGGTACAGAGGCCGGCTTCGCGTGCCCGCCTGGGGGGCGAATACGCTGCGCACCGAGTTTGCGCTTTTATCCGGCATTCCCGACGAGGCGCTCGGCGTTGATCGCTTCAATCCCTATCTGAAATATTGCGACAAGCCCGTCTGGACCATAGCCACCTATCTGCGCAGCATCGGCTATCGCACCATATGCATTCATCCCTTTCACAAATCATTTTTCAGGCGCGATAAAGTCTATCCGCATCTCGGCTTCGATGAGTTCATCGATATCGAACGCTTCAGCGAGGCCGACAAGATTGGCCCCTATGTGTCGGATGCTGCTGTAACGCGCGAGATCGAGGCGCTGCTCGCAGATTCCGAACGGCCCGTCTTCATTTTCGCGATCACGATGGAAAATCATGGGCCGTGGAAAAAGGGGCGGATTGCGGTTTCGAATGAGGTGCGGGCGGCCCTGCCACTGCGATCCGGTTCTTTCGCGCGCTATCTCATGCATCTCCACAATGCGGACCTGATGATCGGGAGACTGCGCGAGGTGCTCCTCGCGTCTGACCGGGCTGCGATCTTCGGCTTTTATGGCGACCATTTGCCGAGTATGCCCGCCTTCTTCAATGCCGTGAAATTCGATGATCCGCGAACGGATTACTTCATCTGGTCAAATGAAGGCTCAGGGCCGGGCCGCGAGGTAAACGTAAGTGCTGACGCCTTGAACCGGCTGTTGCTGGAGGCCTTTTCTTCTGTAAGAGGCGAAGCCGAGAAAACCGCCTATGGCTCACGAGGGCAAGCGGCGGCGACATGAAACGCAATTTTCTCTTTCTTCAGGGCAATAGCAGTCATTTCTTTCGCACTCTCGGCAAGGCGATTGACGAGAGGGGCTATGGCGTCTCACGTATCAATGTGTCAGGTGGCGACTGGTTTTTCTGGGGGGACTGGAAGGCAGTCGATTACAGGGGGCCGCGGGAAGAGTTCGGCATCTTTGTTCGCGACCATGTGATACGAAACGACATCACTGATATCGTATTGCATAATGATTGCAGGCCCGGCCATCGCCTTGCCATTGAGGCCGTGCGTGATCTCGGTTGCCGCATCTGGGTGTTTGAGGAGGGCTATATGCGCCCTCACTGGTTGACGCTGGAAGAGGGAGGGATCAACGGCTTTTCTCCCCTGATGCGCCATACGCTTCCGGATTTGTCCGGCGCGAATGACAATGCGACCGAGGATGAGGCTTCCACAGTGCTGCCTCCCGGCATGAAGCACCGCATCATCTATGACTTCCAGTGGCAGGCGTGGAACTATCTCCTCTGGTTCCGCTATCCGAAATTCAGAACCCACAGGCCCTATCCCATCTGGGCAGAATATGCGACCTGGGCGCGAAGGCTTGTGGTGCTGCCGTTCCGCAAACGGCATGCGGAAAAGGTCGTGACCAGGCTCACAGCAAGCGGCGAGCCCTATTTTCTGTTCCCCTTGCAACTTGACACCGATTCGCAAGTGCGTGTGCATTCGCCCTTTGACGGCATGGGAGAGGCGCTGGGTACGGTCATCGCCAATTTTGCCCGTCATGCTCCAGCCGGTACGCGGCTCGTTGTGAAGGCGCATCCGCTCGACAATGGCTGGGTGAATTTCAAACGGCTGACCGGGGCACTCGCCCGGCGCTACCGCGTTGCGCAACGGGTCGATTATATCGATGGCGGCGACCTCAATACGCTCCTTCGCCACGCTCGCGGCACGGTAACGCTCAACAGCACGGTCGGTCTGACGGCATTGCAAACCGGCTGCCCCGTTCTCTGCCTTGCCAGGGCAATCTATGATCTGCCGGGCCTCACTTTCAAAGGGAAGCTTGAGGCTTTCTGGCACTCGCCGCCACCTCCCGATAAATCGACCCTTTCCCGCTTCCTGAGCTATTTGAAGCGTGAAAGCCTGATAAATGGGGACTATTATACGGAGCAGGGCGTGAGGCTTGCCGTAATGAATGCCATCATCCGCTTCGAGGCACCACGGCGTGAGGATGCCGTCGAAGCGCGCATGTCTGTGGACGTTGCTGAAGGGCAGCGTGCGGGACGGTGGGGGACTTCGTGACATCGGGTCGAGTATCAACCTGCCTCGCAGTCGAGGCAGGGAGTCTCAAAATAATTGTGGGCGGGGCGACCGGCTGTGTTGGCGCCCGGCCCGGTGTGGGGA
>NZ_JBATWS010000258.1:0-7350 GCF_049672805.1 Parvibaculum sp. | reverse complement strand
GGCTCATGCCGAGCACTTCCTCGACCCCTTTCCCTTTGGGTGAGTCCGCAGGCAGCGGGTTTTCCTGCTTCGTCGGGCCCCAGCCGTTCCAGCGCAATGTTGTGCGGTCGATTGTCAGATTCGTTTTTCCTGTCCGTTCGCCTGTCAGCAGCGCAGCGTGATCGCGCCGGGAATGAGTTCAAAGCGCGCGGGCAGCCGCCCCGGCGCTTCGCCATCCACATCAAGCAACATGGGTTCGGGGCCAACCGGCGTTGCTTCCACCCAGCGCGCGCGGCGATGGGTGACAAGCGGGCTTTCGAGATGCGTTCCCTCGCGCATCGCGCCGGAGTTTTTCAGCATGTTGAGCAGTGTCGTATTGCGCATCATTATCACGTCGAAAAGCCCGTCATCAGGTTCGGCCATGGGCGCGATGAACATGCCGCCGCCGAAATATTTGCCATTGGCGATGGCGACGACGCCTGCATTGAGCACTTCTTCCGCGCCATCATCCGTGACAATGCGCACGGGGCGCGGCTTATGCGTGGCGGATGCCATCAGCGTGCCCCAGAGAAAGGTGAAGGCTCCACCAAAGCTTTTCTGCCATGTCGCCTTGTTCACCGCCCGCACCACTTCGCCGGAAAGGCCGAAGCTTGCGATGTTGTTGAAATATCGGGACGCGTTCCGCCCGTCTTCCGAAATGAAGCTCAGGCGACCGATGTCGATGCGGCGCGAATTGCCGCTTGCGATCCGTTTTGCGCTTTCCTCAATGTCATCGGGTAGGTCGAAAGTGCGGCGGAAGTCGCCGCCCGTGCCTGCGTTCAGAATGGCGAGATGGGCTTCCGGATTGATGAGGGCATCATTTTCGAAAAAGCCGTTCACCACTTCGTCGATGGTGCCGTCCCCGCCCACGGCAATGACGAGCTGTGCGCCTTCATGCAGCGCCTTGCGGGTGAGTTCTGCGGCAGGCAGATAATGCGGTGTCGATGGGCCGGTCGTGAAATGTGTGCGGACAGGCCCGAGTTCCTTTTCCAGCGTCTCCGAAATAACGCGCCAGGCGCGGCCCGTTCGGCCTCCCGCCGAGCGTGGATTCACTATCGCTGCCACATGAGGCATTCCCCCCGCCATGTGCTATCCCTCCCTGTTTCCCCCGATCGTCTCGAAAAGTCGCGTCGTTTCGGCAATCTCGCGTGCAAGTGTCGTTTCATCCCAGCCGAGTTCGCGCGCCATCAATGCGGCCGCGCGGGTGATAGCGGGAACGCCCGGATGGCCAAGCGTGCCAAGGCCGGTGCGGCGGAAGACGATGTCATCGAGATGGAGCGCCATTTCGTGGCGCACGGCATGCACCACCTGCACGCAAAGCACCTTCGTTTCCGGCGCAAGGCGGCGCAGCAATTCCTCGCGCTCGCCGGGTTTCTCTTCTGCGGTTGCCAGCACCTCGTCGATGCGGCTGCCGTAGAAAGCGACCAGATTGTTCACGATCTCCGGTGCGAGATGCGAGTAACGCGCACGGGCGCGTGCGGCAAAGCTTTTCAGGCGGCCAATTTCGCCACCATAAACAGGCGTGCAATGTGTTTCGCAAGGCGCGCTGCGGCCGAGTTTTTTCAGCGCAAGGTCCACCACCTGTTCGGCGAGATGGCGCGAGGTTGTCCATTTGCCGCCAATAGCGGAGATGAGACCGTCAATCGCTTCTTCGGTCGCATGGTCATAGACCTCTGCCGCGCGGCTTGCGTTATAGCTGTCCTTCGGCGCTTCCTCGCCATCGGCGGGCTCAGGCGTTGTGTCCACCAGCGGGCGAATGCCTGCATAGAAATGCAGCACATCTTTCCGAGTGAGATTTAGCCCCGGCAACCCGTCATTCACGACGATGAGGAAGTTTTCGATATCGCGCTCCGTCACGCCGAGTTCATCGGGGTCTTCCTCGAACACGGTATCCGTGGTGCCGATGATGGTGTGGCCGCGCCACGGGATAACGAAGAAGTGGCCGCCGATTTCCGATTTCACGGCAAGCGCCATGTCGCCGGAAATATCGCGTGTGATGATGTGAATGCCCTTGGAGCGGATGAGGCGCCGCGCCGGTGTGTCATCCACCATCGCCATTGTCTTGTCGGCCCAGGGGCCAGCCGCATTCACGACAACCTGTCCGCGAATGGTGTGGCTGTTGCCTGTCTGCCGGTCGAGCACCTGCACGCCGGTTATTTTCACGCCGCGCCTGAGTGACGCTTCGCTGGTGAAGCCCGTCACCTCGGCGTAGTTCGCCACGTCTGCGCCAAACTCGACCGCGCCTTCGATACATTCAAGGCAGAGGCGTTCGGGCGCATGCATCTGGCAATCATAATAGATCATCGCGCCGGTCAGCCCTTCGCGCTTCAGCGAGGGCATGATGTCGAGCGCCTTTCCCTTCGAGATGCGGCGGAAGCCCGGCAGCTTTTTGTCATCATCCGAAAGCCAGTTGCGGTCGAAGGAGAGAAGATCATAAAGCGCAAGACCGATACCGAGCACGATCGGCCCGTTCATGCCCCAGCCATAGGTCGGCAGCACGAAGGGCAGGGGATGGACCATATGCGGCGCGATGTTTTCCCAGATGCGCCGCTCTCGCAGGCTTTCGCGCACAAGGCGGAACTCGCCATTCACGAGATAGCGCAGGCCGCCATGCACAAGCTTTGACGAGCCGGATGTGGTGGCGTGGGCGAAGTCATCCTTTTCGAGAAGGGCTACTTTCAGGCCGCGCAGTGCCGCGTCCCATGCCGTGCTTGCGCCTGTTATGCCGCCACCCACAATGACGAGGTCATAGGTGGTGGCGCTCATGGCCTCAAGATCGCGCTTCATCTTCCCGAAACCCATCCTTGCTTCTGGCCTCGCCGGGAGGCGGGCGGCCTCTCGCGGCTCGCCTTCTCTCTGGAATATCGGATATAAATCCCCCCGCGTCCCCTCGAAAACAGCAGGATCGGAAAATGGTGGCGGGGAAAGCGGTGAGGAAGCCGCAGGAGCAGGGCGGAATCGATCATATGGCGCTGGGGGCGGCCCTTGCCGCGCTCGGGCAGGCGACGGGTGCGGCATCCGCCGATGCGGCGCTTGGCCAGCTTTCGGCGCTCATCACCATGCCGCGCGCCATCTGGACGCCGGATGTCGCCTCGCCCTTGTCGGTTTCTGCTGCTGAAAGTTTCATGCGGCGCCAGGGCTGGCCTGCGGAAATCATTTCGGCGCTCGGAGAAGGCGGTATCTCGCTTCGTATGCCACTCAACATACGCTGCCGCTTCGAGCATCTTCCCTTTGCGATCAGTCTTTATGACGATCACCGCCGCCACCGCGCGCCCTATAGCGGCGAGCAGAAGCGCGTGGCGGAGATGATGCGTGCGGAAGGCTTCAACGCGGTGCTGGTGGTGCCGGTGCGCCTGCCTTTTGCGCGGGTGGCGATGCTCGGCTTCGCAGGCCCTCAAACGCTGGAAGAAGCGGAGGAGATCATTGCCGATGCGGCACCGCATCTTCTCGCCGCCGGGCATATGTTTGCAGCCCTTCAGGACCGGCTTGCAAAGCGCGCCCGGCCACGGCCGGAAGATCGTGCCGCGCTGACGCGGCGCGAATGGGATTGCCTTTCGCTTGCAGCGCAGGGCTTTCGTGAGGCGGAGATTGCAGAGCGAAGCGGCATCCGCCCCACAACCGTGCGTTATCATCTGGACAATGTGGTGGCGAAGCTCGGCGCGCGGACGCGGGCCCATGCGGTCGCCATTGCCGCGCAGCTCGGGCTGGTGGAGACGCGTTAGCCCCGCTTCTTCAGTCCGTGCTGCTCCATCCGCCAGACGAGATGGTTCACGCGGTCCTGTCCGAAGAAAGGTTCGCCCTTGAAAGCCATGAGGGGGACGCCCCAATGGCCTGCCGCTTTCTGCGCGGCTTCATTTTCGGCGATCACCGCTTCGAGGCGGTCCTTCTCGGCTTCCGCCTGCCTGTCCAGTGCGTCGAGATCGAGGCCCGCGCGGGCAGCGGCGTTCCGCAGATGGTCGCCCTCATGCCAGTTCTTCGTGCCGCCAAAGATCACCGTGCTGACCTCATAGAGAAAGGGCAGCCCCTTGCCCTGTTCGGCGGCGAGTACGCCTGCCCGCGTCAGCCGGCTGATATAGGGCTGCTCGGTCGCCACATCGCCTGTCTTCATGTTCATCACGATCGGGTCGGGCGAGGGCCATCTGTAGGGCAGGCCTTCCATCTCGGCAATGCGCACCGTGTCTTTCAGCAGATAGGGTGGCCACATCGGGTTCACCTGCTTGAAGAAACCCGGAATCCGCACCGCAATCGGATAGACGGGCCGCACCACGGCCTTCACATCATAGTCACGCTCGAAATCGAGAAGCCGTTTCGTCACCAGATAGGAATAGGGTGAACGGAACGACCAGAAGAGATCATATTCGAGCGTCATGGATTGCCTCCCCGGGCGCCTGTCTAATGTGTTTCATTAATATGCGTTTGGCTCGCCTCACGCGCAAGGGTGCTGCTAGGCTTGGCGCAAAGAAACGAACGGCAATCAGAAGGGGAGAACGTTCCATGCCGCAGATCAAGGCGAATGGCATCACGCTGGAATATGAAAGCTTCGGTCCGGAGGATCGCGAGACGATCCTGCTCATCATGGGGCTTGGCGCGCAGCTCACCATGTGGCCGGTGGAGCTTTGCGAGGAACTGGTGAAGCGCGGCTATCGCGTCATCCGTTATGACAATCGCGATGTCGGCCTCTCGCAGAAGTTTGATGATCTTGGTATGCCGGACATGGCGGCAATTTTCGGTGCGCTGATGGCTGGCAAGACTGCAACCGCCCCTTATTCGCTTGATGATATGGCGAAGGATGCGGTCGGCCTGCTCGATGCGCTCGGCATCAAGCGCGCTCATATTGTCGGCGCCTCGATGGGCGGCATGATTGCGCAGCTTGTGGCTACAAACCACCCGGACCGCGCGCTCTCGCTCACCTCCATCATGTCAACGACAGGCAATCCCGCGCTGCCGCAGGGCAAGCCGGAGGCCATGGCCGTTCTGATGACGCCCGCCCCTGAAGGTGACATTCCCGCTGCTATCGAGCGCGGTATGCTTGCCTGGAACACGATCGGAAGCCCCGGTTACCGGACGGATGAAAAGACGCTGCGCGAATGGGTAACGCGTGATGTGAACCGCTCGCTCTATCCGGTGGGCGTTGCCCGCCAGATGGCCGCCATTGTTGCCAATGGCGACCGGCGCGAGAAGCTGAAGAAGCTCACCCTTCCGGCTGTCGTTCTGCATGGCGCGGATGATCCGCTTGTGCCGGTCGAGGGCGGCAAGGACACGGCAGAAAATATTCCGGGTGCAGAGCTTCGTGTGATCCCCGGCATGGGCCATGACTTTCCGCTCGCTCTTGTCGGTACCTTTGCCGATGCGATCGAGGCGGCAGCGAAGCGGGCTTCCGCTGCTAAGGCGGCTGAGTAATCCCATGGGCGTGAACATGAAAACGGCCAGGGCGAATGGCATCACCATCAATTACGAAGATCGCGGGCCTGCTGACGGCACGCCCCTTCTCTTCGTGAATGGCTATACCTCCACCATGCTGAGCTGGCCGGAGGAGTTGATGGAGGGTCTGCGCGCGCAGGGCTTCCGCGTCATCCGCTATGACAATCGCGATGTCGGCAAGTCGGAGAAGCTTTCCGGCCTGCCGAAAATTCCTGACGTGGTGGCAGCGCTCCGCGCGGGGCAGAAGCCCGATATTCCTTATACGCTTGCCGATATGGCGGCAGACGGGATCGGCCTTCTCGATGTGCTTGGCATCGACAGGGCGCATGTCATGGGTATTTCCATGGGCGGCATGATCGTGCAGCGCATGGCGATCCATTTCCCGGAGCGGCTTCTCTCTGTCACCTCGATCATGTCCACTACGGGCAATCCCGATCTGCCCAAGGCGAGCGAGGAAGCGATGAAGGCGCTGCAGGAACAGCCTGCTTCACAAGACCGCGAAACGGTGATCCGTCACCGGATGAAGGGACGCCGCGTCTATCAAAGCCCGGCCTATCCCATGTCGGATGAGGCGCTCTATGAACGCTGCGCGCGCGAATTCGATCACATGTACTACCCGGAAGGGGCGGTTCGGCAATATGCGGCCATTGTGGGTGATGGCAGCCGCGTCGATGAGTTGAAAAAGGTGCGTGTGCCCTTCCTCGTCATCCATGGCGATGCCGATCCGCTTGTGCCACCTTCGGGTGGCGAGGACACGGCGAAATCCGTTCCCGGCGCGAAGCATGTCGTCATAGAGGGGATGGGCCATGATCTGCCGGTGGAACTTTGCACGCGCTATGTGGAATTGATCGCCACACATACCCGCGCTGCGGAGCGCAAGGCGGCGGCAGAGTAAACGCCCCATCGAATGTCGAAAGGGCCGGTTTCGTCACCATGCGAAACCGGCCCTTTCTTTATCAACAGGGTCTGTCCGAAAGTCGGATCAGACTTCCGCCGAGCCACCGTCAACCGGGATGGTCGCGCCGGTTGTATAGGCACTTGCGCGTGAGGCGAGGAAGATTGCTACGCCTGCGGCATCTTCCGGTGTGCCGATACGCCCAAGCGGGTTAGAGGCCTTGATGGCATCGCCGAATGTTTCGAGCGTTGCCTTCATCATCTGGCTCGGGAAGGGGCCGGGCGCGATGGCGTTGACGAGGATGTACTCGCGCGCGAGGCGCTTCGCCAGATGGCGCGTCAGCATGATGACGCCCGCCTTGGAGGATGAATAGGCGTAGGTCTCAAGCTCCGGCGGCTCGATGCCGTTCACGCTCGCCGTGTTGATGATGCGGGCGGGGTTGTCCGCACTTGCAGAGGCGCGAAGCAGCGGCAGCATTTTCTGCGTCAGGAAGAACACGCTTTTGAGGTTGATGTTCATCACCTTGTCCCAGCCGCTCTCGGAATAATCGTCAATCGGCTCGCCCCAGGCGGCACCCGCATTGTTGATGAGCACGTCGAGCTTCTTTTCGCGTTTGGCGAGTTCGGCGGTGATGCCTGCAATGCCTTCGCTTGTGCCGAGGTCGAAAGGCAGGGAAATGCAGGTGCCCTTGCTTGAAAGTTCTTCTGCAAGCTCGTTACAGGCCTGCGCCTTGCGCGCGGTGATATAGACCTTCGCGCCATTCTCCACGAAACCGGTCGCGATCATTTCGCCAATACCGCGCGAGCCGCCGGTGATGAGAACGGTCTTCCCCTCGACGCTGAAAAGATTCTTCATGTGGGTGTGTTTCCTCTGCCTGATATCATGTGGCGAAAAGCTATCTGACGCGGCGGCAGTGGGCAAACGGTTCAACAAAAAAGGGCGCTCCGCAGGGAGCGCCCTTTGTCCTGTCAGGTGAGGCTGCTCAGAAGGCCGCTTCATCAAGCTCCATATAGCCG
>NZ_JBATWS010000257.1:0-6800 GCF_049672805.1 Parvibaculum sp. | reverse complement strand
CTGCTCGACAAGTCCGAAAAGAATATCCGTGGGCTGCAATATTTCGCCAAGGTGGATGTGACGCAGGAGCCGGGTTCGGAGCCTGACAAGACGGTTATCAACGTCAATGTGCAGGAGCAATCGACGGGCGCTCTCTCGCTGAGTGCGGGCTTCTCGACGCTCGACAACGCGGTTGCGGGCGTGCAGCTATCGGAGCGCAACTTCCTCGGTCGCGGGTTGCAGCTCAGCACCAGCTTCTCGATTTCGAAGCGCCGTCAGCTCGTCGACTTCCGCTACACGGATCCCTATCTCTTCGACCGCGATCTGGTGGGCGGTTTTGATCTCTTCGGCAGTGAAACGAACTACCAGAATGAATCGTCGTTCAACTCCCGGTCACAGGGCTTCGGGCTGCGGTTCGGTTTCCCGCTTTCCGAGAAGGCGCGCTTCCTTGCGCGCTACCAGTTCCGTTACGACGATATTTTCGACGTTCGTTACAAGGCCTGTAACGATCCGACGCTGTTGCCCGGCGAGTGGTGCGTGTCGCCAGTCATTAAGGCGGCTGAGGGAACCAAGTACCGCTCCATCATCGGCTACGACTATTATTACGACAATCGTAATGACCCCGTTGATCCGACCGGCGGCTGGGACTTCCTGTTCACGCAGAATTTCGCTGGCCTCGGCGGTAACGTCCGCTACGTTTCCAACGAAATCCTCGCCCGCCTTTATGTGCCGCTCAATGACGACTTCCTGACAAGCTGGAAGATCGATGGCGGCTATATCCACGGCATTAGCGAAGATGTTCCGCTGGCGGACCATTTCTTCAAGGGTGGTAACACGATCCGTGGCTTTGACCGTGGCGGCGTTGGCCCGCGCGACCTGAGCTCGACAAACCAGGATGCCGTCGGTGCGCTTGCCTATATTTTCGGTTCGGCAGAACTGGGCTTCCCGAACGGTCTTCCTGAAGCACTCGGTGTGAAGACATCGATCTTCGCGGATGGCGGCTTCATCGGTCTCACTGATTATGACCAGACGCTTTTCACCGGCATCGTGGATGATTTCGCGCCGCGCGCGTCGGTCGGCTTGAGCGTTTACTGGCAGTCTCCCTTCGGACCCATTCGCCTCGACTTCGCGCATGTCGTTGTGAAGGAAGATTACGACCAGACAGAAGCCTTCCGCTTCAGCGCTGGTACATCGTTCTGATACGCCCGAAAGACAGCTAAATATCAAAGTTTCAAAGAGGAATACTCGAATGGGTTTCACGTCTGCTGTAAAGCGTCTGGCTGTTGTTGCAGCGCTTGCGTTGGGTATGTCTGCTGCACCGGCGCTGGCGGCGGGGCCTGCTGTCATTCTGGTTGTGGACACGCAGGGGGTCTTTGCACAGTCCAAGGCCGGGCAAAGCATTCGCAACCAGTATGAAGAGCAGATGAAGAAGCTCGTCGCCGAAGGAAAGAAGACGGAAGAAGGCATTCAGGCCGATGCAAAGAAGCTGGCGGAAGAACGCCCCCTTCTTTCGCAGGATGACCTGCAGAAGCGCGCCGAGGCTCTTCAGAAGCGGGGCGTCGAGTTTCAGCAGTCCTACCAGAAGAAGCAGAGCGCTCTCCAGCTTGGCCTTCAGCGTGCTGAAAACCGTGTTGAAGCAACCCTGCGTCCGATCTTCGCCGAAATTCTGAAGGAGAAGGGCGCTACCATCCTCTTCGATCAGGCGGTGGTTCTGGCGGGCGGCGCTGACATGGACATTTCCGCAGAGGTGCTGAAGCGCCTCAATGAGCGGTTGCCCACTGTTGAAGTGAAGCCGCTGACGGATGCCGAAATACAGGCGATGCAGAAAGCCAACGGCCAGTGAATTCGACGGAGTGAGTTCGTAAGCGGCGGGCTCCTGCCAGGATAAGAAAAGCAATGGCGGACACGCGTTTCTTCACGTTGGAAAAACCGATGCCTCTGGGTGAACTCGCCCGCAGGACGGGGGCAACGCTGGCGCCGGATGTCGATCCTGAACGTCTCGTCGAGGATGTCGCGCCGCTTGATGCGGCCGGCCCCTCGCAGGTCAGCTTTCTCGACAACAGGAAATATCTGCCCGCCTTTGAGACGACAAAGGCTGGCGCATGTTTCGTTCATCCGAAACTTGCGGAGCGCGCGCCGAAAGGGGTGGCGCTGCTGCTGACGGAGCAGCCCTACCGCGCCTATGCGCTGGCCGCGCAGGCCTTTTATCCCAAAGAGCTTCGCGGCGAAGACATGTTCGGCGAGCAGGGCCTCATCCATCCACGCGCTATCGTGCATGAGACGGCGAAGCTCGGCGAGAATGTCACCATCGAGCCGGGTGCCGTGATCGGCGCCGGAGCGGAGATTGGTCGCAACACCGTCATCTGCTGCAATGCCAGCATCGGCAAGGGGTGCACTGTCGGCAAGGACAGCTACATAGGCCCGAAT
The DNA here is from genome assembly GCF_049672805.1 of Parvibaculum sp. Taxonomy (GTDB): domain Bacteria; phylum Pseudomonadota; class Alphaproteobacteria; order Parvibaculales; family Parvibaculaceae; genus Parvibaculum. Next base: position 4,394 of record NZ_JBATWS010000257.1, on the reverse strand, counting down.
GCAAGTGTGAGCCACGCGCATATTGGCGATGGTGTGATGATCCATGCGGGTGCCCGCATCGGGCAGGACGGTTTCGGCTTCGCGATGGGATACCCGAAGCATGAGAAAGTGCCGCAGCTTGGCCGCGTCATCATTCAGGACAATGCGGAGATCGGCGCGAACACGACCATCGACCGCGGGGCCGGGCCGGATACGGTGATCGGCGAGGGCACGAAGATTGATAATCTTGTGCAGATCGGCCACAACGTGGAGATGGGGCGCGGCTGCATCGTGGTGGCGCAGACCGGCGTTTCAGGCAGCGCGAAGCTTGGCGATTTCGTCGTGCTTGCCGCGCAGGTGGGCGTGACAGGCCATCTGACGATCAATAGCGGCGCGCAGATCGCCGCGCGCGGCGCGGTGGTGCATGATGTGCCTGCCGGGCAGCAATATGGCGGCGTTCCCGCCAGACCGATTGCAGAGTGGCGGCGCGAAGTAGTGGAATTGAGACGTTTGGGGCGGGGCAAGCGGCGCCCCGCCGAGTCATCCGAAGAATAGAGACAGACGAAAGTAGAAGGAGGGGTGCATGAGCGAGGCTGAAGCGCCGGAAAAACTCGATAGCGCTGACATCAACAGGGTGCTGGAGCTTCTCCCTCATCGCTACCCCATGCTGATGATTGATCGCATCATCGAAATGAACAAGGATGAATCAGCGATCGGCATCAAAAGTGTCACCAATAACGAGCCTTTCTTTCAGGGGCATTTCCCCGGCCACCCCGTCATGCCCGGCGTTCTGATTGTCGAGGCAATGGCGCAGACGGCGGGCGCGCTTGTCATCAATCATCTGGGCACTTCGGGCAGCAACCAGCTCGTCTATTTCATGACGGTAGATCGCGCTCGCTTCCGCAAGCCTGTTGTGCCGGGCGATGTGCTGCATGTGCATGTCAACAAATTGCAGAACCGTGGCACGGTGTGGAAATATCGCGGTGAGGGACGGGTGAACGGTCAGCTTGTAGCCGAATGCGAGCTGGGAGCGATGATCGCAGGCCCGGTCACGAAATGACAAAGATACACCCGACTGCCATTGTCGATCCGGGGGCGCAGATTGCGGCCGATGTCACCATCGGCCCCTACTGCGTTGTGGGCGGCGATGTAACGCTGGGCGAGGGGGTCGTTCTCCATTCCCATGTGGTTGTGGAAGGGCGCACAAGCATCGGCGCGCGGACACAGATTTTTCCCTTCGCCTCCATCGGCCATGCGCCGCAGGACCTGAAATACAAGGGCGAGCCGAGCAAGCTCGAGATCGGGACAGACAATCTCATCCGCGAACATGTCACCATGAATCCCGGTACGGCTGGTGGCGGCATGCTGACGCGCGTGGGAAATCATTGCGCCTTTCTTGCAAGCTCCCATGTCGGCCATGACTCGATCATCGGCGACTATGTGGTTTTCTCGAATAATGTGATGCTCGCCGGCCACTGCAAGATTGATGACTATGTGATCTTCGGCGGTGGTGCGGCGCTTCATCAGTTCGGCCGCGTCGGCAAGCATGCCTTTGTGGGCGGCATGAGCGCGGTCGAGAATGACGTGATCCCCTATGGTCTGGTTGTCGGCAACCGCGCAAACCTCATGGGGCTCAATCTTGTGGGCCTCAAGCGGCGCGGTTTCTCCCGCGAACAGATCCATGCAATGCGTGATGCCTATAATGCCATTTTCGCGGATCAGGGCACGCTGCGGGATCGCGTTGAACAGGTTGCCGAGCGGTTTGCCGATAATGCGGATGTGATGGAGATCGTGAATTTCATCCGCGCTGAAGCGGATCGCGCCATCTGCATGCCACGCCCCGGCCGAGGGGCATGATCGCTCGCCATGAGCGCCAGCCAAAAACCTCGCAAACTCGGCATCGCTGCCGGTAGCGGACCTATGCCTGTTGCGCTTGCCGAGGCGGCGCGCGCGGCCGGGCGCGAGGTTTTCATCATCGGCATCAAAGGGGCGGCGGAAAGGGAGATCGAACGCTTTCCCCATGCCTGGGTCGGCATCGGCGCAATGGGAGAGTTCATCCGTCTGCTGAAGGATGAGCAGTGCGAGGATGTGGTGCTGATCGGTCCCATTCGCCGCCCGAGTCTTTCCAGCATCATTCCCGACAAGCTTGGCCGCCAGATCATGCCGCGCGTGGCGCGCTGGATGCTGCAGGGCGATGACGGGTTGCTGCGCGGACTCTCTTCCTATCTGGAAGAAGAACACGGGCTGCGTATCGTCGGCGCGCATGAAATCGCAAAAGACCTGCTGACACCGCCCGCCTTGCTGACAAGCACCGCGCCCAACGAGGCAGATGAGCGCGATATCGATGTAGCGATCCGCGCAACGCTTGCCATAGGCGCGCTTGATATCGGGCAAGGCTCCGTTGCCTGTCGGGGCATCGTGCTCGCACTTGAGGCGGCAGAGGGAACGGACGCCATGCTGGACCGCGTGGCCGGATTGCCGGCCCATTTACGGGGCCGCGAAGGCGCGCGCGAGGGTGTACTGGTGAAGCTCTCGAAGCCGGGGCAGGAGCGCCGCGTCGATTTGCCGACCCTTGGCCTCACCACGGTCGAGAAGGTGGCTGCAGCAGGACTTGCCGGGATAGCGGCAGAGGCAGGCGGGACACTTCTCGTTGACAGCGAAGCGGTCGCGCGGGCGGCAAACCGGGCAGGCATCTTTGTGCTTGGCCTCACGCCTGAGCGGATTGCGAAGGCAAGCAAATGACTGCAAGCGCGACGCCGGAAAAGCATGTCATGCTGGTCGCCGGTGAAACTTCCGGCGATGCGCTTGGCGCTGAACTTATGGTGGCGCTGCGCGAGCTGTCGAATGTGCCGCTGCGTTTTTCAGGCGTCGGCGGGCCTGCCATGGAACGGCAGGGTTTCACATCGATTTTTCCCATGACCGATATTGCGGTGATGGGGCCACGCGAAATCATTCCGCGCCTGCCGCTCATCTTTCGCCGCATCTGGCAGACGGTGCGCCATGCCGCCGATGAAAAGCCTGATCTGGCGGTTGTAATCGACAGCCCCGAATTCACGCATATGGTCGCAAAGCGGATGGCGCGGCGAGCGCCGGGCATTCCGGTCGTGAATTATGTTTTACCGAGCGTATGGGCCTGGCGGCAGGGCCGCGCTCGCGCGATGCGCCGTTACATCAGGCGTGTTCTGGCGCTTTTGCCCTTTGAGCCGCGCTTTCTGGAGAAGGCGGGGGTCGATTGCGTCTATGTCGGCCATCCCGCGATCGAGCGCTTGCCCGAAGAGGGAAGCGGTGCCCGCTTTCGTGTGGCGCGCGGCATCGCGCCTGAGACACCCTTGCTTCTTGTTCTGCCTGGCAGCCGGCTCAATGAGGTCAAGCACCTCGTCGAGATTTTCGGTGAGACGGTACAGAAGCTCGCAATCGAGATGCCGGAGCTGCGCGTCGTCGTGCCGACCGTGCCCCATGTGCGCGAGCTGGTGGAAAAGGCCGTCAAGGAATGGGGCGTGCCTGTCGATTTGGTCGAGGGCGAGGAGGGTAAGCGCGCCGCCTTTGACGCCGCCACGGCGGCGCTTGCGGCTTCCGGCACGGTTACGCTCGAACTCGCACTTGCGCGTGTGCCGATGGTCGTGGCCTATCGTGCGGAAGCTGTTGTCGGCTGGTTCGCGCTCAGCATACTGAAGATTCCTTCCGTGGTTCTGGTGAACCTCATTCTCGACCGGCCATCGGTGCAGGAATATCTGCAAAGCAGATGTACAGCCGATAATCTGTTCGAAGGCTTGCGGCCTTTGATGCGCGACACGCCGGAGAGGCTGCGGGCACTGGCCGACCTTGATGAAGTGCGCGCCCGCATGGGCGTGGGCGGCGAAAGCCCGAGCACGCGTGCTGCCCGCGCGGTCCTCGACCTTCTCACCGACTAGCCAAAGAAAAAGGGCGCTTCCGAAGAAGCGCCCTTGAACGTGTCGGGGAAGCGCTTACTTGCGCTTACCGATATCCACATAGTCGCGGCGCTGTGCGCCCGTGTAGAGCTGGCGCGGACGGCCGATGCGCTGGCTCGGATCTTCAATCATCTCGTTCCACTGTGCGACCCAGCCCACCGTACGGGCGAGGGCGAAGAGCACGGTGAACATGGTGGTCGGGAAGCCCATCGCCTTCAGCGTGATGCCCGAATAGAAGTCGATATTCGGATAGAGCTTCTTCTCGATGAAATACTCGTCATTGAGAGCGATCTTCTCAAGCTCCAGCGCGACATCAAGAAGCGGATCGTCCTTGATGCCGAGAACGCCAAGAACTTCGTGGCAGGTCTGCTGCATCACACGCGCGCGCGGGTCATAGTTCTTGTAAACGCGGTGGCCGAAGCCCATCAGGCGGAACGGATCATTCTTGTCCTTCGCCTTCTTGATGTATTCGGGAATGCGATCAAC